>CAYPDO010000055.1:0-13648 GCA_964409495.1 uncultured Bordetella sp. | reverse complement strand
TGCCGTTGTCGTCGTACAGGGCGATCAGCTTGTTCAGCTTCCAGGCGCCGGCCAGCGCGCAGGCCTCGTGGCTGATGCCTTCCATCAGGCAGCCATCGCCCAGGAAGGCGTAGGTGTGGTGGTTGACCACGGTGTGGCCGTCGCGGTTGAACTCGGCGGCCAGCAGCTTCTCGGCCAGCGCCATGCCCACGGCATTGGTGATGCCCTGGCCCAGCGGGCCGGTGGTGGTCTCGATGCCCGGCGTCACGCCCACCTCGGGGTGGCCGGGGGTCTTGCTGTGCAGCTGGCGGAAGTTGCGCAGCTCGCTCACGGCCAAGTCATAGCCGGCCAGGTGCAGCAGCGCGTAGATCAGCATCGAGCCATGGCCGTTGCTGAGCACGAAACGGTCGCGGTCGGGCCAGTGCGGGTTGGCCGGGTTGTGCTTCAGGTGCCCGCCCCACAGCGCCACCGCCATGTCGGCCATGCCCATGGGCGCGCCGGGGTGGCCGGAATTGGCCTGCTGCACGGCGTCCATCGCCAGCGCGCGGATCGCGTTGGCCATCAGGCCGAGGGTGTCGGGGGAGGTGGGGAGGGCCATGCGCGGTGCCGGGTAGGTGCTGGACGTCGAGGGGTGCTGGCAGCGCCAGGCGCAGCCAGGAAGCGGAAGCCGGATTTTAGCGGCCGGCAGGCTCAGGCGCCGCTCAGGCCCAGCAGGCGATCGACCACGGCCAGCAGCTCAGCCGGGCCGGACACGCCGTAGCGCGCCGACGAGTTGCGGTGATCGTGCCCGACACGCAGGGTCAGCCAGTGTGCCGGCGCGGCGCGAAACACCGGCTCGTCGTTCACGTCGTCACCGGCGAAGAACGCCCGGTCGGCCCCGGTGCGCGCCACCAGCCGCCACATCGCCTCGGCCTTGTCCGGGGCGGTGGCGCCTGCCAGGTTGGCGACCCGCTTGCCGCCGAACATGCGCAGCCCGGGCGCTGACTGCGCCAGCTGCTGCAGCACCTGGTCCAGCACCTGCTCGGCCAGGGCCTGGTCTGGCGCCAGGCGGTAGTGCAGCGCGATGGACTGCCCCTTGTCTTCCACCGAGATGCCCGCGCCGTCCAGCTGTGCGGCCAGCTGGTACAGGCCCAGGCGCGCGCCGTCAAGCTCGTCGCGGTGGCGCTGCGCGGCGACGGGGTCCTGGTCGTCCTCGGCACCATGGCTGCCGATCAGGCAGCGCGGCTGAAAACCCAGGCGCAGGCGCGCATCGTCGGCCCGGCGCCCGGTGACCACGGCCAGCGGCACGCGCTGGCCCAGGCGCTCCAGCCGGCGCGCCAGGGGCAGGGGCACACGCGCATCCTGCGGGCGCGCGACGATGGGCGCCAGGGTGCCGTCCAGATCAAAGGCCAGCAAGGGCCGGCCGGCCATCAGGCGGGCCAGCGCCTCGTCGCCGGCGGGGCTGAGCAGGTGGGGGATGGCGGTCATGCCAGGCCTGCGCTCAAACAGCCTGCATGCGCCGCACGCGCGCGGCCACGCGCTCGCGCAGGCGCCAGCGCGCAGCGTCGGTCAGCATGCGGCCGGCCCAGCGGTACACGTTGAACTCGCGCACCGTGCTGCGCAGGCTGACCATGCGCTCGCGCTGTTCCTGCGGCGGCATGGTGGCCGCGCGGTGCAGGGCGTCGGCGGTTTCTTCCACATGGTATGGATTGATGATCAGCGCCTCGGTGAGTTCCCGCGCCGCCCCCGCGAAGCGGCTGAGCAGCAGCACGCCCTGTTCGTCGTCGCGCTCGGCCACGAACTCCTTGCAGACCAGGTTCATGCCATCGTGCAGGCTGGTGACGACGCAGATGTTGGCTGCGCGCATCAGCTCGCGCACCTGCTCGGGCTCGTGGTGCTGGGCCAGCAGCAGCACGGGCTGATAGTCCGCGCGGCCAAAGCGCTGGTTGATGCGCTGCGTGGTGCGCGCAATGCGCTCCTGGAAGCTGCGGTACTCGTCCAGCGCGCTGCGCGTGGGCGCGGCCACCTGCAGCATCACGAAGCGGCCGATCCACTGCGGATGCTTCTCCAGCAGCCGCTCCACCGCATTGAGCCGCTCGAGGATGCCCTTGGTGTAGTCGATCCGGTCGACGCCCAGCGCCAGGCAGGCATCGGCCGGCAGGGCCAGGCGCTCGAACACACGCTGCCGGCAGTCGGCCACCTCGGCCGTGCCGGGCTCGGGCCAGGCGATCGATATCGGGTAGCTCTCGACGAGAGTCTCCTTGTCCTGGAACGAGATGGTGGAGTGCTCATGCTCGATGCGGGCCTCGAGGTAGCGGTCGACGGTCTCGATGAAGTTCTTGCAGTGGTAGCGGGTGTGGAAGCCGAGGATGCTGCTGCCCAGCATGCCCTGCAGCAGTTCACGCCGCCACGGGCAGATGCCGAAGCTCTCGGGGTTCGGCCAGGGGATGTGCCAGAAGGTGATGATGGTGGCCTGCGGCAGCCGTTCGCGGATCATGGCCGGCAGCAGGGCGAAGTGGTAGTCCTGCACCAGCACGATCGGATCGTCGCTGCGCGCCTCGGCCACCACCGCGTCCGCGAAGCGCTGGTTGACGGCCCGGTAGGCCTCCCAGTCGGCGGCGCGGAACACCGGCCGCACATGGGCCACGTGGCACAGCGGCCACAGGCCCTCGTTGGCCAGGCCGTAGTAGTAGCCCTGCTCCTCCTCGGCAGTGAGCCAGATGCGGCGCAGCCGGTAGTCGGCATGGCCCGGCGGCACCGCCACCCCGTCGCCGGCATCGACCACCTCGCGGTCGGCATTGCCGCTGCCATGCGCGATCCAGGTGCCCGAGCAGGCCCGCATCACCGGCTCAACCGCGGTGATCAGCCCGCTGGCCGGCCGCTTGACGACGATGCCCTGCGCGCCGCGCTCATGGATGTAGGGCTCGCGGTTGGACACCACGATGACCTGGTCGCCGCTGAGCTGGCTGCCGAGCAGGCTGCGCAGGCGGCCCGCATCCCAGTCGGTCTCGGGGCCCTGCAGACGGCGGTATTCGTCCTCCAGGTCACGCAGCTGCGTGCGCAGCGCGTCGGCCAGAGGCCGCAGCTCGGGCGGCGGCAGCAGCCCCTCGCCGCGCAGGATGGCCTGCGCGCCCTTGACCCAGCCGCGCCAGCTGAACTGCGCCACCGCCATCGTGATCAGCGCGATGACCAGGCCCATGCCGGTGATGAACAGCACCAGGTACTGGCGCGTGTCGGCGCTGCGCCGGTCGATGAAGCCCAGGTCGTGCAGCAGCAGCAGCTGGCCCAGCACCAGATCGGCCGCGCCGGCCGGCGGCTCGTCCGGGGCAGAGGCCGGCGGTGGCCTGGCCGGTGCGGTGGAGAGGTCGGGCCAGACCTCGAGCGGTGGCGGTGGCGGCCGCAGTGCGGCCATCACCGGATGCAGGCCCACATGCACGCGCCCGCCCTGCACGTCCAGCACGGCCGTGCGCCCGCCGCCGGCCTGCACCAGCGCCTGCGCCTTGGCGCAACCCAGCCCCAGCGGGAACTGCCCGGTGGCCAGCCACAGCCGGCCGGCCGGGTCGCACAGCGCCACCGCCAGCAGGCGCTCGTCGCCCAGCACGCGCTCGAAGGTGGGGCGCAGGCGTGCCGCGTCATGGGCCTGCAGCGCATCGGTCACGGGCTCGGCCACCGAGTTCGCCACCAGCTGGCCGCGGGCCTCCAGATCGCGGCTGAACCAGCGCAGTGTCACCTGGTCAAGCAGCGGCTGCGCGATGTAGGCCGCCACGGCCAGCGTCAGCGCCAGCGGAACCAGAAACCTGAGCTGCAGTCGGAATGTCTTGATCGACATGGTGGCCATGGGTCCGGATCACCCGATCCGTCGACATTGAATTACATTTGTTCAAATGTATACCGGATCCTGGCGCAAGCCGGTTCCGGCAAGACCCATCACCCTGACAGGAGCTCCGATGCCCATGCCGCCACCGCAGCACGCCGCGCCCGAGGCCTCGCTGGATCTGGCCCTGATCGGCAACTGCACGGTGGCCGCGCTGGTCGACGCCAGGGCGCGGCTGGTGTGGTGCTGCATGCCGCGCTTCGACAGCCCGCCGGTGTTCGACGCGCTGCTGGACAACGCGCCGGCCGACGGCGACACGCCGCAGGGCGCGCTGACGGTGGACCTGCAGGACCTGGCCCGCACCGAGCAGTGCTACGAGCCGGGCACGGCGCTGGTGCGCACCCGCATGTGGGACCACGCGGGCCAGGGCCTGGAGGTGGTGGACTTCGCGCCGCGCTTCGTCACCCGCGGCCGGGTGTTCCGCCCGATGCAGCTGGTGCGGCGGCTGCGCCCGCTGGCCGGCAACCCGCGCGTGCGGGTGGGCATGCGCCCGCGCGGCGACTGGGGCGCCAGCAGCGCGCAGCTGACCCGCGGCAGCCACCACCTGCGCTATGTGCTGCCCGAGCTGACGCTGCGCCTGAACACCAGCGTGCCGCTCACCTATCTGGCCGATGGCACATGGTTCGAGCTGAGCCGGCCGATGAGCCTGCTGATCGGCCCCGACGAAACCCTCAGTGCCGGCGTGGAGGAGACCGCGCAGGCGTTCGAGCTGCAGACGGTGCAGCACTGGCGCGACTGGGTGCACCGGCTGGCGCTGCCGCTGGCCTGGCAGGACGCGGTGATCCGCGCGGCGATCACGCTCAAGCTGTGCCAGTACGAGGACACCGGGGCGATCGTGGCGGCGCTGACCACCAGCCTGCCCGAGGCGGCCTACAGCGGCCGCAACTGGGACTACCGCTACTGCTGGCTGCGCGACGCCTTCTTCGTGGTGCGCGCGCTCAACAGCCTGTCCGAGGTGGGCACCATGGAGGACTACCTGCGCTGGCTGCACGACGTGGTGCGCAGCGAAAGCGGCGGCCATGTGCAGCCCCTATACGGCATCGGGCTGGAGGCCGCCATCCCCGAGCGCGTGATCACCACCCTGCCCGGCTACCGCGGCATGGGGCCGGTGCGAGTCGGCAACCAGGCCCATGAGCACTTCCAGCACGACGTGTACGGCAACATCGTGCTGGGCGCCGCCCAGGCCTTCCACGACCACCGGCTGCACCGCCGCGGCGACGCGGCCGACTTCGCCACGCTGGAGCGCATGGGCGAGCGTGCCTGGGCCCTGCACGACCAGCCCGACGCCGGCATGTGGGAGCTTCGCCACCGCGCGCGCGTGCACACCTCGTCGTCGCTGATGTGCTGGGCCGCCTGCGACCGCCTGGCCCATGCGGCCCGCGCGCTGGGCCTGACCGAGCGCGCGGCGCACTGGCGCAGCCGGGCCGACCACATCCACGCGGTGATCTGCCGCGGCGCCTGGCATGCCCAGCGGGGCGCCTTCGTCGAGAGCCTGGGCGGGCAGGATCTGGATGCGAGCGTGCTGCTGATGGGCGAGGTGGGCTTTCTGCGCCCGGACGACGCGCGCTTCGTCAGCACCGTGGACGTGCTCGAGCGCCACCTGTGCGACGGCCCGTACATGCGCCGCTACGAGGCGGCCGACGATTTCGGCCTGCCCGAGACATCGTTCAACGTGTGCTCGTTCTGGCGTGTGGACGCGCTGGCGCGCATCGGCCGCCACGCGCAGGCCCGCGAGGCCTTCGAGGCCCTGCTGACACGCCGCAACCCGCTGGGCCTGCTCAGCGAAGACCTGGCTCCGGCCAGCGGCGAGCTGTGGGGCAACTTTCCGCAGACCTACTCGATGGTCGGCATCATCCAGTGCGCGCAGCGCCTGTCCCCGCCGTGGGACAGCGTGGTGTGAGCCGTGCACGCCACCCGACGGAGCACCCGACATGCAGGCCAGTGCACCCGGGCTGTGGCAGACGCTGCAGCGCCTGGAACCCCTCACCCAGCTCAGCCTGACCTCGTTGCGCATCCTGGCCATCGTGGCCGCCGCGTGGCTGGCCATTGCGCTGCTGCAGCGGGCGATCCGCCTGCTGCGCATGCGCATTGCCAGCCGCCTGGATGACCGCGAGGCCGTGCAGCGCGCCGACACCCTGGGCCGCGTGGCGCGATACCTGGCCGCGGTGGTCATCAGCCTGCTGGCCGGCATGCTGGTGCTGGGCGAGCTGGGCATCAGCCTGGCGCCGATCCTGGGCGCGGCCGGGGTTGCCGGCCTGGCCGTGGGCTTTGGCGCGCAAAGCCTGGTGCGCGACTACTTCACCGGCTTCTTCCTGCTGCTGGAGAACCAGATCCGCCAGGGCGATGTGGTCAAGCTGGGCGAGCACAGCGGCCTGGTCGAGGAGATCACGCTGCGCTATGTGCAACTGCGCGACTACGACGGCCATGTGCACTTCGTGCCCAACGGCACCATCAGCAGCGTGGTGAACATGAGCCGTGGCCATGCCCAGGCGGTGATCGACGTGGGCATTGCCTATGGCGCCGACCTGGACCGCGCGATGGCCGTGATGCACCAGGTGGCCGAGGCCATGCGCGAGGACCCGGCGTTCGCGGCGCGCATCCTCGATCCGCTGGAGATGGCCGGCGTGGAACGCCTGGACGATTCGGCCGTGGTGCTGCGCGCGCGGCTGCGCGTGGCACCGCTCGCGCAGTGGACGGTGCGCCGCGAATACCTGCGCCGCGTGAAACAGGCGTTCGACCAGGCGGGGGTCGAGATCCCGTTCCCGCAGCTCAGCCTGCAACTGCGCAGGGCGCGACCGACCTGACAAGCCGGCGGCGCGGCCGCCTGTGCGCGCTCAGCGTGCGCGCGAGATCACCTCGATGGGCTGGCGCGCCACGATGTGCTGGCGGAAAAAAGCCTGCACCTGCTCGGGTGTCACGGCCTGCAGCCGGTCGGCCCAGCCCAGCATGGCCGGCTTCAGGGCCGGATCCAGCAGCACCAGGTGCAGCCATTGCAGCCAGTACTGGTTCTTCTCGGGCGCCTTGCGCGCGCTTTCGAGCAGCGGCGTGCGGGCGCGCTGCAGTTCGTCGGCCGGCACCGGCTGCGCCGCCAGCGCCTGCAGCTGGGTGCGCAGCAGGTTGCGGAAGGTGTCGAACTTGTCGGGCGGCGTCTCGATCATGGCGCTGAAATTGTCATGGCCCTGCATCTCACGCGAGGTGCTGACCGAGGCCCTGGGCGAGTAGGTGATGCCCAGCTGCTCGCGCACCGTGTCCACCAGGCGCGCCTGCACGATGGCCGCCGCCACCTGCGCGGTGGCCCGCTGTGCTTCGTCAGCGCCGGCATCGGGCAAGGGCCACAGCTGGCCCAGCACCGCCTGGTCGGGCCGGCCGGCGTGGGTGGTGCTGCGCTGGCTGCCGTTGGCCAGCGGGCTGATCTGAACCGGCAGGGCGGGGGCGCGCGCGCGTGCCGGGCCGGCGCCGAAGCTGGCCTGCATCGCCGCCTCGGCGGCGGCCACCGTGGTGTCGCCGACGATGATCACATCGGGTGCCAGGGCCAGCGGCGCACGCAGCAGGGCCTCCAGATCCGCCAGGCGCGTGGCGGCGACGAGCTCGGGCGTGGGCAGCACGTCGAAGCGCAGGTCGTCACCCATGCTGGCGCGCATGTAGGTTTGGAAGTACATGGCGCCCGCACTGGCGGCCAGCTGGTTGGCCAGGGTGGTGCCCATGGCGCCGAGCTTCTCGCCCAGCTCGGGGCGGAAGCCGGGGTCGCGCGCCAGCGCCGCCAGCGCCTGCATCTGGGCCGGCAGATCGGCCGGCCGCGTGGCGCCGTTCAGCACGAAGGCACGCGTGTCGGGCGCAAGTCCCACGCTCAGCAGCAGGCCGCCGGCCTGCTTCCACTTCTGGTAGTCGGCGATCGACAGGCGGCCGAAGCCACCCAGGGTCAGCGCACCCATGGCCCACACGGGGCTGGCGCGGTCGCGCGGCAGCCCCGACAGGCCCTGGCCCAGGCGCACCTGCACGCTGATCTGGTCTTTCTCCTGCGCGGTGGGCTTGATCACCAGGCGCGCACCATTGGCATAGCGCAGCGTGGTGGTGCCCAGCTCGGCATCCACCTGGCGCTCGACCACGGCCGCGGGCGTGCCGAAATCGGTGTAGGGCCACAGCACCTCGGCCTGCGCCTGGGCCGCGGCCAGCGGCCGCGACAGCGATTGCGCCAGCTGCTGCGCCAGCGCCGGCACACCGGCCGGCGTGCCCTGGGCGGCGCGGAACAGCACCGGCCCCTGGCCCTGGAACACCTGGTGCAGCGCGGCGCTCAGATCCTCGGGCTTCAGCGCCGCCAGCAGGGGCTGCACATCGGCCAGGTCCTGCGCGGCGCTGGTGTACACGCTGCCCTCGTGCGCCGCGCGCACCAGCGCATCGGCGATCTGCGCACTCTCGCGCGTGCCGGCCTGGGCCACGGCGGCGTCGAAGCGGCTGCGCACCGTGGGCAGCAGGCGCTGCAGATCGGCCGGCTGCACGCCATCGGCCTGCAGGCGGCGTAGCGCTTGCAGCGCAGCGTCCAGCGCGGGTGCCCAGCCGGCGGCCGGCGCCACCACGTTCAGCTGGGTCAGTTGCGCCACGCGGGCCACCGACAGCTGCAGACCCGCCCCGGCACCGGTGTAGGGGCTGCCGGGCTGCAGCGCACGGTCGGCCAGGCGCTGGTTGAGCACGCCCACGGCCAGCTGGGCCAGCAGTTGCTCACGCTCCACCGCCAGCGTGGGCGCGCGCAGGTCAGGCGGCCGCACCCAGGCCAGTGACAGCCGGTCGGGCGAGCCCTCGGCGGTGAACTCCACCGCCGGCTGCGCCGGTTGGGGCTGGCCCATGTCCAGCACCTCCCCCGGGCCGGCAGGCTGCCAGTCGGCAAAGCGGTGGCGGATGTCGCGCTCCACCGCGTCCACGTCGATGGCGCCCACCACCACCAGCGTGGCCTTGTCGGGCCGGTAGTGCGCCTGGTAGTAGCGGCGCAGGCGCTCGGGCGTGGCGGCGCGGATGGTTTCCACCTGGCCGATGGGCCAGCGCAGGGCATGGCGCGTGCCGGCCAGCAGATTGCCCAGCTCGGCGCGGGCGGCGCGCAAGGGCGGCACATCGCGGGCGCGCTCTTCCGACAGGATCACGCCCTTTTCCTGTTCCAGCAGCTGGGCATCGAGCGTCAGGCGCTCACCGATCTCGCGAAACAGTCGCAGGCCGGTGTCCAGCGCGGTGGCGTCGGCGCGCGGAAAGTTGAACTGGTAGACCGTCTGGTCATGCGCGGTGAAGGCATTGGTGTCGGGGCCGAAGCGCAGACCCTGGCGTTCCAGCAGCTTCACCACCTCGCCATCGGCCAGGTTGCGACTGCCGCGAAAGGCCATGTGCTCCAGGAAGTGGGCCAGGCCTTGCTCGTCGTCGCGCTCGGCCATCGAGCCCGCGGCGATGTGCAGGCGCATCGCCACGCCATCCTTGGGCGTGAGGTTGTGCTGGATGGCATACCGCAGGCCGTTGGGCAGGCGGCCGAAGCGCACGGCGGGATCGGGTGCGCGGCCGGTGAGCTCGTGGGCCCAGGCGGCGCCGGCGTGGGTGGGCGCTGCCCGCGGGGCACTGGCACCGGCGGCGGCCGGCGGCGGCGTCTCGGTGCGCGCGTTGGCGCTGGGCCAGGCCAACACCAGCGCGGCGGCAAGCGACAGGGCCGGCAGCCATCGGCTGCGGCTTGGGGTTCGACGGATCACTGCACTTTCTCCCTGAACTCGGCCTCGACAGACGGGCCGTGCGGGCATTCTCGGCGGCGCGCGCAGCGCGCCCGCCTGCCTGCCGCGCTGAGGCGGGTAGCAGGACCACTGAACTGGGGAAGCCGCCGGTGCCACCGATGCCGGCCAGCGACATCCGCGCCTGGCGCAACCCCAGCTGCCCTTGATCTCCGACAATCCTCGCCGTCCCGCCAGGCGCCAAGCTGCGGGCCATGCGACACCCCTCTCTCCACGTGATCCAGGACGAGCACCAGGCGCTGGCCGCCATGCTGCGCTCGATGGTGCTGCTGGTGCAGCAGACCCGCCGCGACGGCAAGGCGCCTGATTTCGACGTGCTGCGCGCCATGCTGCTGTATGTGGACGAGTTCCCCGAGCGCCTGCACCACCCGAAGGAAAGCGAACTGCTGTTTCCGCTGGTGCGTGCGCGCTGCCCGGCGCTGGCCGCCACGCTGGACAGGCTGGATGCTGACCACGCCCGCGGCGAGGCCGCCATCCGCAGCCTGGAGCACGCGCTGCTGGCCTACGAGGTGATGGGCGAGCCGCGCCGCCAGGCCTTCGAGACCGCGCTCGACCGCTATGTCGATGCCTATCTGGCGCACATGGCGGTGGAGGAGCGCGAGATCCTGCCCGCCGCGCGTGAGCACTTCAGCCCCGAAGACTGGCTGGCGCTGGACGAGGCCTTCGCCACCAACCGCGACCCGCTCACCGGCCATGCCGCCGAGGGCGCGTACGAGCCGCTGTTTCGCAAGATCGTGCAGAACGCACCGGCGCCGATCGGGCTGGGGTGAGCCCGGACGGCAGGCAGCACCTGCGTGCTGCCTGCCGCCTGGCGAACCGGCCAGGCCTGCAGGCCTGGCCGTGGGCTGCGGTGGCCTGCGGCAGGCCCCCTACACTGCCGGCCCGATGAGCACCCAGCCCAACCTCAAGGCCCTGATCCTGGCCGCCGGCCGTGGCGAGCGCATGCGCCCGCTCACCGATCACACCCCCAAGCCGCTGCTGCCGGTGCACGGCCAGCCAATGATCGAATGGCACCTGGCTGCGCTGGCGCGCGCCGGCGTGCGCGAGGTGGTGATCAACACCGCCTGGCTGGAAGATCAATTCCCGGCCACCCTCGGCGATGGCCGCCGCTGGGGCCTGACGATCCACTACTCGATGGAAGGCCGCGACCACGGCGGTGCGCTGGAAACCGCCGGCGGCATCGCCAAGGCCTTGCCGCTGCTGGGTGAGCGCTTCTGGCTGGTGTCGGGCGACATCGTGGCGCCGGGCTTCGATTTCAGCGCCGAGGCCGCGCGGGCCTTTGCCGCCAGCACCGACGACGCCCATCTGTGGCTGGTGCCCAACCCCGATTTCCACCCCAGCGGCGACTTTGCGCTGGATGCCGCCGGCCGCGTGCAGCGCCCGGCCGACGGCCAGCCGCGGCCGCTGACCTACGCCAACCTGGCCCTGGTGCATGCGCGCCTGGTGGCGGGCATCGCGCCCGGCACGCGCGCACCGCTGGGGCCGCGGCTGTTTGCCGCCGCGGCCGCCGGCCGGCTGGGCGGCAGCGTGTTGGCCGGCCCCTGGCAGAACGTGGGCACACCGGCCCAACTGGCCGCGCTGCAGCGATGAATCACTGCGCCAGCGGCGCCGTGATCTCGTCGATGCGCGCCATCAGCTCGGGCGTGAGCTGATCGGCCACGGCCAGCGCGCCCAGGTTGTCGTGCAGCTGGCCCACGCGCGAGGCGCCGGTGATCACGCTGGACACGCGCGGGTTCTTCGTGGCCCAGGCGATGGCCAGCTGCGCGGTGCTGCCGCCCAGCTCGGCGGCGACGGGCGCCAGCTGGGCCACGGCGGCGTTCTTGGCGGCGTCGGTCAGGCCGTCGCGCAGAAAGGCCATGTTCTCCATCGCCCCGCGTGAATCGGCCGGCACGCCGTCGCGGTATTTGCCGGTCAGCAGGCCCGAGGCCAGCGGGCTCCAGGTGGTCAGGCCCAGGCCCAAGTCTTCATAGAGCCGGGCGTACTCGCGCTCCACACGCCTGCGGTGGAACAGGTGGTACTGCGGCTGCTCGACCACCGGCTTGTGCAGGTGGTGGCGCTCGGCGATGTCCCAGGCGGCGCGGATGTCGCCGGCGCTCCACTCGCTGGTGCCCCAGTACAGCGCCTTGCCGCGGGAAATCATGTCGCTCATGGCCCACACGGTTTCCTCGATCGGCGTATGCGGGTCGGGGCGGTGGCAGTAGACCAGGTCGACAAAGTCCAGCCCGAAGCGCTGCAGAGAGGCATCGATGGCCTGCATCAGGTACTTGCGGTTGAGCGTGTCCTTGCGGTTGATGGCCGCGCCGGCGCGGTCCAGGCCCCAGAAGAACTTGGTGCTCACCACGTAGTTCAGCCGCGGCCAGCCCAGGCGGCGCAGCGCCTCGCCCATCACCACTTCGCTCTGGCCGCCGGCATAGGCCTCGGCGTTGTCGAAGAAGTTGATGCCGGCATCAAAGGCCGCGGCCATCATCTCGACGGCGGCGTCCACGTCCACCTGGTTGTGGTACGTGACCCAGGAGCCGAGCGACAGCTCGCTGACCTGCAGGCCGCTGCGGCCCAGACGGCGGTAGCGCATGGGATGTGTCCTTGTGGCGGGTTGGCGGCCCGGGCTGCGGCGCAGGCCCCGGATGCGAAGCGGCCAAGCGTAGCGCAAGCCCCGCCAGGGCCCTGGCGCGCGCGCGACGCGCGGCCTTGCGGCGGGCGCGCCCGGCACGATCGGCTATCGTGGCGGCCCCGCCGGCCCGGCCCGGCAGCCCATCCCAAGGCCCATGAACACCCCCTGGAAGATCGCCGTCATCGGCGCCGGCCCGGCCGGGCTGGCGCTGGCCCTGCACGCCGCGCGCCGTCTGCCGGCCGCCGAGGTGTCGCTGTTCGATGCCCGCCCGCTGGAACGCGACGTGGCAGCCGATCCACGCACGCTGGCGCTGTCACTGGGCAGCGTGATGTGGCTGCGGCGCCTGGGCGCCTGGCCGGACGAGGCGGCCCAGCCCATCCTCGAGGTGCATGTGTCGCAGGCGCCGCCCACGCTGGCCCTGCTGGGCACGCCGGCCGAGGTGCGCATCTGCGCCGCCGACGAAGGCGTGGCCCAGCTGGGCGCGGTGCTGAGCTATGGCGCGCTGGTCAGCCGGCTGCAGCAGGCCTGGCTGGGCCAGGCGGCTGGATCGGCGCGGCTGCACAGCCGCTTCGGCCTGCCGGTGACCCAGGTGCGGGCGCTGGAAGGCGGTGCCAGTGGCGGTGCCGAGGTGGACGCCGGCGTGGCCGAGCGTTTTGATCTGGCCGTGGTGGCCGAGGGCGGCGTGTTTGCCGAGCAGGCGCGCAAGGCCGTGGTGCACGACTACCGGCAGACCGCCTGGGTGGGCACGGTCGAGCTGGCCGGCGCCACGCCGGGCCGGGCGGTGGAGCGCTTCACGCGCCATGGCCCGGTGGCCCTGCTGCCGCTGCCGCGCCTGGCAGGCCAGCCGGCCGACCGTCTGCGCGCCGCGCTGGTGTGGTGCGTGCCGGCCGACGACGACCCGGTGGCCACGCTGGACGACGCGCAGCGCGTGGCCGTGCTCAACAGCCTGCTGCCCGAGGCCGCCGGCCGCGTGAGCGGGCTGCTGTCGCCGCTGAAGCACTTTGCGCTGGGCCTGAACGCCGAGCGCACGCTGGTGGATGGCGCCGTGGTGCGCATCGGCAATGCCGCGCAAACCCTGCACCCGGTGGCCGGCCAGGGCCTGAACCTGGGCCTGCGCGATGCTGCGGTGCTGGTGGAGGCGCTGCGCGAGGCCACGCCGGCGGCGCTGCCGCAGCTGCTGCGCCGGCTGGAATGGCAGCGCGCCCCTGACCGCTGGAGCATGATCGCCGCGACCGATTTCCTGGCGCGCAGCTTCACCTGGGCCTGGCCCGGCCTGCCGGCCGCCCGCGGCCTGGGCCTGGCCGCGCTGCAGGCGCTGCCGCCGCTGAAGCACCTGCTGGCGCGGCAGATGATGTTCGGGCGACGGTAGATGGAGCACCCGGCGCCGCGGGGACGCGGCGCCACCCGCCCAGCGGGTTGCCGGCCGGCTTCGGGCGGCCGGGCGCTCGG
>CAYPDO010000054.1:11804-13854 GCA_964409495.1 uncultured Bordetella sp. | reverse complement strand
CGCCCGCCCGCTGACGCCCTACCTGTTCTCCAGCCGCCCCCAATCCAGCACCCCCGCCTCGCCCGGTGCCCAGCGGCGGTAGGCGGCCATCAGCGCATCGCTGGCTTGCCAGAAGCGCGCATCGGTGCGGCGGATGGCAAAGCGGTCGGCCAGGGCACGGTAGTCGGCCTCGCTCTTCAGGCCGGCGATGGCCTGCACCAGGGCCGGCAACTGCTCGGGCGTGGCGTGCAGCAGGGCGTTGGGGTAGGCGCCGATGAAACCGGGGGCCACGGTGAGGCTGTGTTCGTCGGGCGCCAGCATGGCGCTTTCGCGCAGCAGGGTGCTCACGTTCAGGTGGCCGGTGTTGCGCAGCACGCTCACATAACGCGCTGGGGTGTGGCCCGTGCCGTCAATGCGCAGCACGGTGGCCTCGGGCAGCCATTGCAGGGCCGGGCCGCGCAGCGTGGCCAGCTGCTGCAGGGCCTGGCGGGCGGTGGGGTCGGGCTCGGTGGCGGGGGTGATGTCGCGGCGCTGGCCCAGCACCGGGGCCAGGCGCTGGCGCAGCAGGGTGTACAGGTGCTGCTGCGGGTCCATGCCCTGGGGGTAGGCAATGCCGCTGTCGGCATCAAAGCGGTACACGCTGCCCAGCACGCGGTTCTTCACCTCGTCGCTGCTGCCGCGGTACCAGCGGTCGCGCAGCGGCAGGCGCGCGGCGCGGGGCAGCAGCATCAGGAAGTTGGCCTCGCCTTCCATGCGCAGAAAGTCCATCGCCAGCCGGGTGTGCAGCTGGTGCGCGGTGTTGCCATACACATCAAAGCCGGCCACCAGCAGGTAATAGATGCGCTCCAGCAGCGGGTAGCCGATCACCCAGGCGGTGGCGGGCGGCTCGCCGATCAGGCCCTGCTCCACCGTGGCGCTGTCGAAGTGGCGAAAGATGGTCAGCGCGGCATTCGGGTTGTGGCCGTCGCCGCGCCACACGAAGCGCAGGTCAATCGGCGGGCGGCCGGGGCCGAACATCGCGTCCATGTGCCGGCTCTTGGCGGCCAGCAGCGCATCCTCGGCCTGGGCCATGGCGCGCCAGGCCAGCAGGCTGGGGCTGCTGCCGTCGGCGGCGGGCATGCGCAGCAGTTCGGCCTCGCGCGCCACCAGCTGGGCGGCGTGGTCGCTGGCGCCGATGTCGGGGTCGGTGAAAAACACCCAGAAGCGGTCCTGGATCACGTCCAGCGCGGTCTGGCCGCGGCACACCGGGCCCTTGATGAAGTTGTTGACGAAATAGCCCGCGTCGTCCAGCAGAAAGCGGTAGCGCGACTGCAGCGGCAGCGCGGCAAAGGTCTTGAAGGGGTTGGAGGCCAGCTCGGGCGCATACCCGGGCAGCGTGGCCACGGTGTAGGCCGGCTGCTCGAACCAGGCACGCCAGCGCGCCAGGCGCGCGGCGCCCAGCGTGTAGGGCATGTGGGTCTTGGCCAGCAGGGTTTCGCGGTCCCATTGCAGGCGGTAGTAGGGGCGCGCGGTGCCGGGGGGGTCAAAGGGCCGGCGGGTGGCGATCAGCGCCATGGGCTGGCCCGGCGGCGTGTGGCTGCGCACCAGGCGGAACACATGGCGCTGCGCATCGCCCTCGAACACCAGGTGGCCCAGGAACAGGTGCTCATACAGGTAGCGGCCCACCAGCTGCTGGCGATTTGAATCGCCATTGAGCAGGGCCTCCCACTGCGCCACCTGGGCCGTGATGTGGGCGGGCAGGGCGGGCGGTGCGTCGTCGGGCGCGCCGGCCAGCAGCCAGCGCCGCACCAGATCGAGCTCGGCCTCGCTCAGGCCCGGCAGGCCGTAGGGCATGCCGGCCAAGGGCTGGCGCCGGGCATGGGCATCAAATTCAGCCAGCTTGGGGCAGCTGGCCTGGCGGTTGAGCGAGAAGTCGAAATCGGCCTCGGCCAGCACCGGCGTGCCGGGCAGCGGGTGCTGGGCTTTCAGCTGCAGGCTGCGCCACAGCACGCTGGCGGCCAGCTGGTGCTCGGGCTCCGGGCTGTGTTCATTGAGCACGGGATCAAAGCCCATGCCGCGCCATTGCGAGGCG
>CAYPDO010000054.1:0-11704 GCA_964409495.1 uncultured Bordetella sp. | reverse complement strand
CACCAGCGTGGCGCAGCCGGCCAGCAGCAGCACCAGCAGCAGGGCGATCACGGGCAGGCGGGGGGTGGGGCGCATGGCGGGGCGCTGGCAAGGCTGGCCCACATGCTAAAGGCTGCCGTTGCACCAGTTTCACGCCTTGCTGTATTGTCCATTTCGAGACTAGACTACGCATCAAAGTAGACGGAGCATCAGCATGTCCGATCCAAAAGCGGCCGCCCACCCAGCCCCGGTGCGCAAGGCGAAGCTGCCTGCGGCAGGCCTAGCACCGCTGCAGGTGCAGTACGTGCGCAGCAAGGGTGTTGACGACTTCGTCAGCAATGTGCACGCCGCCGATCCCCTGCAGCTGATCGAGACCGAGCGCAAGGGCGTGGCCGGCATCTTTGTGAAGGATCTGTCCAGGCGCATGGACATCCCGGCGCAGCGCATGTTCGACATGCTGGGCGTGCCCAAGGCCACCGCCGAGAAGAAGGTGGCCGCGGGCGAACTGATCGCTGGCAGCGGCGGCCGCGCTGCGCTGGGCCTGGCCCGCTTGCTGGGCATGGCGCGCGAGATCGTCGACAACTCCACCGCGCCGCAGGCCAAGGGCTTCGATTCGGCGAAGTGGCTCGGCCAATGGCTCGAGACGCCGCAGCCGGCGCTCGGCGGCCGCAGGCCTGCCGAGCTGATCGACACGCCCACCGGGCTGGATGTGGTGGCCAAGCTGCTGGGCGCCATCGAGAGCGGCGCCTACCAGTGAAGCTCTGGCGCATTGCCGCCGAGACACGCCGGTACGGCGCCGACGACCTGAGCGGCACAGGTGCCGCGAAACACCCCGGCCGCTGGAACGACGACGGCCAGCCGGTGTTGTACGCGGCACCCAGCATCGCCATCGCGGTGCTCGAAACAGCAGCCCATGTGGACGACGCCGGCCTGCCGCTCAACCGCTACCTGGTGCGCATCGATGTGCCCGACGCCCTCTGGGCCGCCCGCGAGGCGATGGATGTGAGCCGCCTGCCGCTGGCCTGGGCCACGATCCCGGCCGGGCGGGTGAGCGTGCAGGCCGGCGCCGAGTGGTTGCGCAGCCGGCGCTCGGCGATCCTGGAAGTGCCCTCGGTCATCGTGCCCGAGGAGTCGGCAGCGCTGGTGAACCCGCTGCATCCGGATGCCAAGGCGCTGACGGCCACGATCGTGCGGCCGTTCGAATACAACCGGCTGTTTCGCCGCTGACACGGCGCTGGCAGCGTGGTGGCGGGCAGGGTCTCAACGCCCTTTTCGAAGCAGCGGCGCAAGCGCCTGTGCCAGCTGCTCATGGGCCTGGGTTTCGACCAGCGCATCGTGCGCCACGCTGATGCGCCGGATCGGCCAGGCCAGGATCTGCCGCGCGCTGGCGGCGGCGGCCTCGGCGTCGCGCACCATGGCGCGCACATGCAGCGGCACCCCCAGGCGGTGGCGCACCCGCGTCAGCCGCGCCCACAGCGATGCCTGCCATGGCAGGGCATCGCCGGCCCACCACTGGCACACATCGGTGAGGATCAGGGTGCCGGTGCGGGCGTGAAACCACACCGTCTCGTTGATCAGCGGCATGCCGCGCCACAGGTGGTACACCAGTTCAGGCTGCCAGTGGCCGGGCTCGTCGGGCAAGGCCTGGCCCGCAAGGTCGGGACGCTTGCGCGCCAGTCCGGGTGCAAGGTGCAGCGTGGCCTGCGGAAAGGCCTGCATGAACGCGCCCGCAAACAGATGGTGGGCACAGTTCGGGGCCACCACCGCCGCCACCGGGCCCAGGCGCTGCAGCTGGGTGGTGAGGCCGGCGCTCGGGGCCACCGGAGAATGCACCCACAGCTGACCGCTGGCCAGCCGCACCACCGTCATTCGCGTGTGCGCCGGCACACCATTGACCACCAGCGCTTGTCGCGCCTGCCAGATGTCTTCACAGACAGGAATCAGTGTCGAGGATGTCATGGCCCGGATGCTGCCTGCCCACACTGCGCCGCGATAGAACGCCAACGACATGCCGCACCCGGCCCTGAGCCGGCACGCCGACCGCCACCATGCATCTGTGCCAGACCCATCTTCCTGCCAGCGACGGCCAGCTGTGGCTGCCCTCCCATGAGCTCTCGGGCTGCGTGCTGGCGGCCATGTCCAGGCGTTGCGATGCGGCGCAATGGCCGGCGGACGCCGACTTCCACAACCACTACCCGGCAACACCCTACTGCACCGTGTCGTGGTGGATCGAAGGGCAGGGCGAGTGGTGCGATGCCGGGGGCGAGCGGGCTGGCGCCCATCGCAGGCAGGCGCTGCCCCGCATCGTCTTCAACGGCCCCCAGCGGGGCCCGGTGGCCACCTGGTGCAGGCCGCCGTTTCACGGCCTGATGCTGAGCTTCAGGCCCGAGGCCTTGCGACGCCTGACCGGGGTGGACGCCGGCCTGTGGCTGGACCGGTGGGCCGATGCGCACGAGGTGCTGCCACCCGCCTGGCAAGGCCTGCTGCAGGCGGTGCTGGCGGCGCCGGACGACCACACCCGCATGCAGCGCATCGAGCAGTTCATCGGGCCCCTGTGGCGCGCGGTGCAAACCCGGACCATGCCTCGGCGCGAGCGCATCCACGACTGGTGCGAGGATCTGGCCCGCCGCGCGGCATTGAGCGGCAAGGGGCGCAGCGCGCGCCAGTTCGAGCGGCGCTTCAAGCAGTGGCTGGGCCTGCCCCACCGCGAGCTCTTCGCGATGGGGCGCGCCGAGCGCGCGTTTTTCGAGGCGCTGGCACAGCTAGCCGGCCCGGACGACGTGGATTGGCCCGATGTCGCCGCGGCGGCCGGTTATGCCGACCAGTCTCACATGATCCGCCAGGTGCGCAGGATCACCGGCTTCACGCCGGCTGCGCTGTTCAAGCGCGTGACGTCGGATCCCTCGTTCTGGACCTACCGGCTCTGGGGCATCGGGGGCTGAGCCAGCGTCTCGCCATCCCGAACGCCCGCGCCGCGCTGATAGCTGAGGTAGCGGATGCGAAAGTGCTGCGGCATCTGCGCCGCCTCGGGCGGCACGATGGCCATGTGCGGCGAGCCCTGCGCTGCCGGTCAGTCGTCCAGCAGCGGCCGCACCTCGTCCACAAAGGCGGCGAGGATGTGCTTGTGCGTGTCGAACTGGCCCGAGGTGGGCACGATGGCCACGCGGCTGGCGCCGTGGGTGTCGGCCAGCGCACTGAAGCGCTGGGCCACCTCGGCATGGCTGCCCACCAGGGATTCGGCCAGCAGGGCCTCGGCATCGGTGGCCAGGCTGCGCGTGGCATCGCCACCCCAGCCCGCGGCGCGCGCGCGCCGGGCAAAGCCCTCCAGGTAGGGGCGGGCAATGGCCACCGCGGCCTCGTGCGTGTCGGCGCTGCAGGCAAATCGCGCCAGCAGCAGCGGCGGGGCCGGCAGGCCGGCGCTGGCCGCGGCCTGGCTGGCGATGCGGTGGGCGCGCTGCACACGGGCCCGGGTGTGGGTGGCCGCGCAGGCCACGCCCCAGCCCTGGGCGCCGGCATGGCGCAGGCTGGCCTCGTCGTCGGCGGCCAGCCAGGTGGGCAGCTGCGCGCGGCCCGGCGCCGGCACCAGGCCGGCGGTGCCGGGGCCGGCATCCGCCGGCGCCTGGGTGGCCAGGATCTGCTGCAGCTCGGCCATCACGGCCAGCAGGCGCTCGCGCGCCGTGGCCGGTGTGAGGCCATGCGCGGCCAGCACGCCCGGCTGGGCCGCGCCGCTGGCCACCGCCAGTTCCAGCCGGCCCTTGGCCAGCAGATCCAGCGTGGCCAGGTCTTCGGCCAGTGGTTGCGCCCGGCGCAATGCCGGCAGCAGCGGCAAGGCGCCGATGCGCGCCTTGGTCGATGCCGCCGCCAGATGGCCCAGCAAGGCCACGATGGCGCTTTGCGGCCAGCTGCCATCGGCATGGTGCTCGCCGAGCCAGATGTCGTCGTAGCCCATGCGGTCGGCCTCGCGCACCAGCACGAACTGGCGGATCAGCGCCCGGCCGGCCTCGGCGCTGGGGTTCTCGCTGAGGGCCAGGTAGCCGAGGTCAGGGATCGCCATGCTGTTGCTCCAACTCAGTATCCGGATTCGAACCACACCGGCTGCTTGCGGCGCAGCTCGGTCAGCAGGTCCATGGTCTGCGGCACCAGGCCGTTCACCGCGTACCAGATCTCCTCGCGCCGCGGCTGGATGCCGTGGCGCAGCTTCTCGTGCAGAGCGCTCCAGCCCAGCCAGTCCACCTGGGCCAGCTTCTGGTGCAGCACCGGCGTCACATTGCCCAGCGTGTGCGCCATGATCAGCAGCTGCGCCTCGACGGCGCGCAGCGTCAGCGCGCTGGCAAAGAGCTCTTCCTCATCCTGCATCTCGCGCGTGAGGGTGCGGATGGACTGGCCGGCGTCGATGACGATCTCGTAGAGCGAGCGGTGGTACATGTCAGCCCCCCGCCAAAGCTGGCTCGTCCACCGCATGCGCATCCAGCGCACGGAACAGCGCGCAGCGCGCAAACACCGCCAGCGTGGGCGGCTGGTTCTGGTGCCGGCAGGTCTTGGCCACCAGCTTGGCCAGGCCCTTGATGTCGCGTCCGCTGGCCTGCGGGTAGGTGGCGGCCAGCGTGGTGACGAGCGCATCGTCGATGGGCAGCTCGAACTGCTGCGCCATCACGCGCCAGATGCGCTCGCGCGCGGCCTGGTCGGGCGCGTGGTAGCGGATCAGCGCAATGCAGCGGCTGACGATGGCCTCGTCGATGTCGTCGATGCGGTTGGTGGTGAGGAACAGCAGGCCGTCAAAGTACTCCAGCACACGCAGGAACACGCCCACCACGGCATTGGCCGCGATGTCGTCGCTGCGCTTTCGGATGTAGACATCGGCCTCGTCGATCAGCATCACCGCGCCCCAGCGCTGGGCGCGGGTGAGCGCCTCCTTCAGCGCCTGCTCCATCTGCGCCACGTTCAGGCCCAGCTGGCCCGAGTGCACGCGGTACAGCGGCCGGGCGATGACCTCGGCATACACCTCGGCGGTGAGCGTCTTGCCCACGCCCGGCGGCCCGGCGCACAGCACTGTGGTGCCGCCGCCCTTGCCGGCCACCACGTCGTCCATCAGCACATCCATCTCGGCGGTGAGGATGTCGATCAGGTCGGTCTGCTCGCGCGGCAGCACCAGCTTGCCCTTCAGCTCGGGCGAGTACACATGCGGCTGCATGTCGTCCACATGCACCCACAGGTGCTGGTGCAGCTCGAGGTGGAACATGAACAGGTAGCCGTGCACCGGCAGCCGCGTGAACAGCGATGTGCCGGCGCTGGCCAGGGCCTGCAGCTGGTGCTTCAGATCGGTGGCCTCGCGCTCGTACTCGAAATCACTGCTCTTGCCGGCCTTGCGCAGATAGGGGCCCAGGATGTCACCGGGCGCATCCAGCAGCGCCGCACGCGGCGGCAGGATGCCTTCGTCGTTGACCAGCTTGGCGCTGCCGCCGCCCGAGGCCAGCACGATCTGGTCCTTGCGGCTCCAGTCGGTGTCGCGGTGCGTGGCATTCGGGTCTTCGGCATGAAAGCCGGTGCCGCTGGCATTGAACATCGCGCCGTAGCGGCCACGCCAGGCCACATAGCGCTCGGCGGTGGCGTCGTGGGCGGCCAGCAGCTCCGGCGTCTCTTTCAAAAAGCCCTTGGCGGCCAGCAGCTCGGCGATGGTGGGGCCGGCCTCCTGCGGACCGGCCAGCGCACGCAGATCCGCATCCGCCAGGCGCAGTGTCTGGCTCAGCACCGAGGCCTTGGCCTGGGCCTTCAGCTCGACCATCAGCTTGGCGTTTTCTTCGGATGAACCGCTGACATAGTCGATGCGCGTCACCACCCAGGGCAGCGGCTTGCCGTCAGTGTTGGCGGCAAACAGCCAGCCGCGGCCACCGTGTTCGGCCGCGTTCTTCATCAGATAGGCCACCAGCGCCGGCAGCAGCGCCTCGATCTCGCTGCCGGGTGGAAAGCGTGGCTCGGTGGCGCCTTCGCGCAGCGCGGCCACCAGCGCGCGCAGCTGGGCGGCGCGGCCGAGCAGGGCAGCACCGGCCTGGTCGTACAGGCGCGCCAGCATCTCCAGCGCATCCAGCGGCAGGCTGCCGGCGGCAAGCTCGATGCGGTGGCCGTAGCGCAGCGGGTCCTGCAGCATCTGCAGCGTGGGGAAGGCCTGGGCCAGGGCCAGCACCTGGGGTCGGTCAAGCTGGAGTTTCATGGCGGTGGGAAGCCGGCGGGTGTTGGGGGGTGACGTCAGGCCGAGCAGCTGAGCTCGGCCACCGGCATGCCGGCCGGCGGTGGCGCGGCCAGGTCGTCGGCGCCGGGCTGGTCGTCGAAGGGGCGGGCCAGCACGGCCATCAGGCGCTGCAGCGGCGCGGCATCGCCCGCCTGTGCGGCCTGGATGACGGCCTGCGCCAGGTGGGTGCGCAGCACATAGCGTGGATTGGCCAGGCGCTGGCGCTCGCGCACCACGGCCGCGGGCTCGCCCTGCGCGGCCAGGCGGGCCTGCCAGTCTTGCGCCCAGGTGTCGAAGGCCGGGGCGGCGGCGCCGAAGCGCTCGCGCAGCTGGGCGGGCGGCTGCTCGCCCAGCGCGCGGAAGCTGGCGGTGAAATCGGCACGGCCTTGCTGCAGCAGGCCCAGCCAGCGCAGCACCAGGTGGCTGTCGCCCGGCTGCACGGTGGCCAGGCCCAGCTTGGCGGCCCAGCGCGCCATCACCGTTTGCGCATAGGTTTGATCGTAGGCGGCCAGCACCGCGGCGGTGTGGCCGGCGGCGCTGCCGGCGGCGTCGCCCAGCAGGCCCTGGCAGGCGGCCAGCAGGCGTTCGAGGTTCCAGCGCATCACCGCGGGCTGGGCTTCCAGCCGGTAGCGGCCCTCGGTGTCTGACGCATTGGGGATGTGGTGTGGCCGGTAGCGCTCCACAAAGCCGAAGGGCCCGTAGTCGAGCGTGAAGCCCAGCAGCGCGCAGTTGTCGGTGTTGAGCACACCGTGGCAGAAGCCCAGCGTCTGCCACTGGGCCACCAGACGGGCGCTGCGCATGGCCACCTCGGTGAGCCAGGTGGCGTGGCGCTGTGCGGCCGGCAGCCCAGCGCCGTCCGGCAGGCCGAACAGCGGCCCGGCCACCCAGTCGGCCAGCCGCGCCAGGCTGGCCGTGTCGCCCTGATGGGCCAGATATTCGAAGTGGCCGAAGCGCAGAAAGCTGGGCGCCACGCGGCACAGCACGGCAGCGGGTTCGGCCACCTCGTCGCGCAGCACGCGCAGCGACGAGCCCAGCACGGCCAGTGCGCGTGTGCTGGGCACGCCCAGCGCATGCAGGGCCTCGCAGGCCAGGGCCTCGCGCAGCGTGGATCGCAGCGCGGCGCGGCCATCGCCGCCGCGGGCGTAGGGCGTGGGCCCGGCGCCCTTGAGCTGCAGCTCGTGCCGGCCAGCGGCCGTGTGCAGCTCGGCCAGCAGCAGCGCGCGGCCATCGCCCAGTGGCGCGGTGTAGCGGCCGAACTGGTGGCCGGCATAAGCGCTGGCCTGGGCCGGGTAGCCGGGCCAGGGGGCCTGGCCGGCAAGCAGGGCCAGGCCTGCTTCACTGGCGCACCAGCCGGCGCCCAGGCCCAGCGTGGCGGCCAATGCCGGCTGCTGCCACAGCAGCCGCGGTGCCGGCAGCGGCGTGGCCGGCGCCGGCTGCACGATGGGTGCGCCCAGCGCGGCAAAGCGGTGCGCCGCGGCCGGCAGGCTCATGCTGGCGCCCCGGGCACCGGCAGTGCGGCCTGCAGCAGCTGCGCCAGGTGCATGCTGTCGCGCTGCGCACCATCGCGGATCTGGTGGCGGCAGCTGGTGCCGCTGGCCACCAGCAGCGCCTCGGGCGCGGCGGCGCGCACGGCGGGCAGCAGGGCCAGCTCGGCCATGGCCAGCGAGTCGGCATGGTGCTCGACCTCGTAGCCGAAGCTGCCGGCCATGCCGCAGCAGCTGGACTCGATCCACTGCACCTGCAGCTGCGGCACCTGGGCCAGCAGCTTGCGCATGCTCTTCAGCGTGCCGAAGGCCTTTTGGTGGCAGTGGCCGTGCACCAGCGCGGTGGCCGGCAGCGGCTGCAGCGGCAGCGCAAGGCGCTTGGCATCCAGCTCGCGGGCCAGAAACTCCTCCAGCATCAGCGCCTGGCGGCTTAAGGCCTGCACGGCCTGCGCGTCCAGGCCCATCAGGTTGACCTCGTCGCGCAGCATGCTCAGGCACGAGGGCTCCAGGCCGATCACCGGCCGGCCGGCGGCCAGGTGCGGGCCCAGCGCAGCCAGCAGCTTGCGCGCCTGATCGCGGGCCTGGTCGACGAAGCCGGCCGACCAGGCGGCGCGGCCGCAGCACAGCGCGGCATCGCCCGCCGCGGCCACCACCGGATGCACCACCAGGCCGGCGGCACGCAGCACGGCCACGCCGGCCTCGGCCACCGCGGGGTCGAGGTGGTTGGCGAAGCAGTCGACCAGCAGCGCCACCTCGCGCGCGGCGGGCGCATCCGGTGCCGCGGTCGCGGCGCGCGCCAGGGTGGCGGGCTGGGCTCCGGGCCGCCGGTGGAAGGGCTGCGCCGCAGGCACCGGCAGCGAGCGCCGCGCGGCGATGCCGGTGACGCGCTCGGCCAGCCGCGCCAGCAGCGGCACGCGGTTGCGCAGCGCGATCAGGCCCCGCAGGCCGGGCAGCGCGGCCAGGCGCGGCAGCCATTGCGGCAGCGTGGCAAACAGCCGGGTGCGGCGTGGCGGCGCCTGGGTGAGCCAGCGCTGGGCCAGGGTTTCGGCGCGCAGCGCGGCCATGTCCACGCCGTTGGGGCATTCGCGCTTGCAGCCCTTGCAGGCCACGCACAGGTCCATCGCCGCGGCCAGCTCGGGGCCGGCGAAGGCGGCCTCGCCCAGCTCGCCATCCAGCGCCTGGCGCAGCAGCGCGGCGCGGCCGCGCGTGCTGTGCAGCGCATCCTGGCGGATGCGGTAGCTGGGGCACATCACACCCTTGTCACCGGGCTCGCCACGTGCCTTCTGGCACTGGCGGCTGCCGATGCACAGCGCCGCGGCCTTGCCGAAACCCTCGCCGGTCTTGGGCACGGCGGCGTAGGCATCGCCCTCGCCGTAGCCGTCGTAGGCGCGCCAATCCAGCGCCAGCTTCATGCGGGCCTCTGTTGCAGCTGCTGGTTGGCGCCGAGCGCGAAGGACTGCCAGGCGGCGGCCAGATCGCGCCGGATCACGCGCACATATTCGCCATCGGGCCGGTGCTCGAACGGAAAGTTCGACAGCGCGCAGCTGGTGGCGTTGAAGCGCAGCGCCTCGGCCAGCAGCTCGTCGGCCAGGCCCATGAAGGGCTGCAGCACCTGCGGCGTGAGCGCATGGCGCCCGGCCTGCACCGGCAGGTGGTGGGTGGGCGCGGGCAGCGCCGCTAGCTCGGCCAGCGCCTCCCGGTACAGCGACTCCAGCGCGCCCAGCAGTGCGCGCTGGGTGAGCTGCTCGGCCTGCTGCTGCGACAGCGACTGGTGCAGCTGCTGGCGATAGCGGGAAAAGGCCTCCTCGCGGCGCTGCTGCACCCAGGCGGTGTACTGCTGCAGGGCCTGGTCCAGCGCGGCCTGGGCCGCCGATGCGCCGCTGGCGGTGGCCGTTGCGGCAGGCTCGGGCTCCGGGTCGGGGCTGGACGCCGGCTCGGCCGTGGCGGCGCCGCTGGCGGCCTCGCTGAGCTGGCGTCGCAGGCGCCCGGCACTGGCCAGCGCGCCTTCGAGGTAGCCGCCGCCCAGGCGCGCCGTCTCGCTGCCGCCCAGCCACAGCCGGCCTCGCCACAGCGCGGCCTGCAGCGCGGTGTCGCCATAGGGCGGGTGCTCAGCGGCCAGGGCCTCCTGCGCCAGATCCAGCGTGCTGCAGGTCAGCGGCTCGGTGGCCCAGTCATGCAGCAGCGGTGTGCCGGGCGCTGCCGCGGCGCCGAACAGCATCGTCACCTGGCTGTCGATCAGCAATGGCATGCCGGCGCGAAACTGTGCGCGCTGGGCCACGCCCAGGGCCACGAAGCCGGCCAGTGCGGCAGGGCCGGCGGCGGCGGGGCCGGCGTCGTACACCTCGGCCAGCACGGCCTGGGGGTGCGTGACCCAGGCATTGCCGGCCAGCCCGGCATCGCGCCAGGCCGGGTGGGCGCAGGGCACGGCGGCCTTGGCCGCGGTGGCCATCCAGGTGGGGGTGGACTGCATGGCCTGCAGCACATCGGCCGGCAGCGCCGGCTCGAAGGTGATGTGCTCGGCGGCCACACGTGGCGGCAGGCACAGCACCACGCGGCGGGCCAGCACGCTGTGCGCGCCGGCCGGCCCGCTGAAGTGCAGGCTCACATGGCTGCCATGGTCAACCAGGCGCTGCAGCGCCCGGCCCAGATGCAGGCGATGGGCCGGCAAGGCCTGGCTCAGCGCCTGCACCAGGGCTTGCATGCCGCCGGCCAGGCGCCGCGCACCGCCATGCACCGCGCCGGGCGTGGCCGGCGTGTCTTCGCTGGCGGCCAGCGCGCCAGTGGCGCCGTCGAAGGCCAGCGCGCGCGGCTGGCGGTTGGGGTCATCCAGCAGCAGCACGCGGCCGTCGTCGGGCTGGGCGATGCTGTCCAGGCCCAGGTCGGCCACCAGCCGGGTGATCGACGGATGCCGGTCGGGCCAGTACCAGGCCGGGCCAAGATCCACCGCCAGGCCCTCGGGCGTGTGCGTGGTGAGGATGCGCCCGCCCAGCCGCGGCCGGGCCTCGAACAGCGCCCAGTCGGTGTGGCGGGCCTGCAGGCTGTGGGCCAGCGCCAGGCCGGCCAGGCCGCCACCGATGACGGCAAGCTCGAGGATGGCGGGGGTGGGTGGCATGGTGCAGTTCCGATCAGACAACAAGACTCGCAACAGCGTGGCGTGGCGGGCCGAGTGCCGGGCCGCTCCCAAGCCGGCCCGCCAACCCGCTTGGCGGGTGGTGCCGCGTACCCGCGGCGCCGGGTGCTCCGGATCCACCGGCCCGCCAACCCGCTTGGCGGGTGGTGCCGCGTACCCGCGGCGCCGGGCGCCCGCATTCAGAAGCCGGACATGGCGCCCAGCAGCTCCACGGTCACCGGCTCGGTGCCCAGCAGCGTGACCTGGCAGGCCAGGCGCGACTTGCTGCTGACGCCGACGATCGAGTCGAGCTTGGCGTTCTCGTCGGGCGTCAGCTTGCTGGCGCCCTTGCGGCCTTCCTTCAGGAAGATATGGCAGGCGCCGCACTTGGCATTGCCACCGCACTTGCTGATCAGCTGCTCGCCGGCGGCGAGGATGCTCTGCAGCAGGTTGGCGCCGGCTTCGAATTCGAAGGTCTTGCCCGAGGGCAGGATGGTGAGGGTGGTCATGGAAATGCTCCTGGCGGGGGCTGGGGAAGGAACGCGCGGCCCCGGGGGCCTGGCGCGGCGATGAAAAACGGAAAATCAGGCGGCCTGGGCCACCGGGCTGGCCACCAACCGGGCGGCCACCTCGGCCAGCGGCAGCGCGATGCGCGTGATGCCCTGTTCTTCAAGGAAGCGGGCCTCCATGCGTGTAGGCTCGTCGGCCATCACCGCGTAGTGCGGGCCGGCGCTGCGCTTCATGATCTGGCGGGCGAAGGCGCGCGGCAGCTGGTCGTTGAAGCGGCAGCCCAGGAACACGAAGCCCAGCGTTGCACGGCGCGCCTGCACCAGCGCCGCCATCGGCGTCTGGATGTCGATCTCGGTCAGCACCTCAACAAAATCGGTGTCCGAGACCAGGAAATTG
>CAYPDO010000053.1:0-13872 GCA_964409495.1 uncultured Bordetella sp. | reverse complement strand
GCGAGGGACTGGGGATGACCACCGCGCTGCTGTGGCAGGTGGGCGAGCAGGCGGCGGTGCTGCCGCGGCGGTCGGCCCGCCCCGTGGATCGATAGCCGAAGGCCCATCATTACCGCCCCGGCTTGGCAACCGACATCTGTGTGGCGGCCATGGTGACGTACTCGCCTTTGGCCTCCAGCCGCTCTCGCAGCATCGCCAAGGCAGCCAGATCAGTTGCCGCCCCCGCGCGGTTCAGGTCAGCCCAGGCGTCTGCCGTTTCCTGCCGGCGATCGCGGCCACTGGCCACGCACACCAGCGCGTCGCCGGCGGGCGCAGCACGTCCCGGCGGCGCTTGCACCAATTCACGAACGGGTGTTGCGAGCCCTGCCGGGATTGGGCCTGCCTGCATGCCGCGCGAAGGCGCCAACGGCTTGAACGGCTTGGCTTCGCCCGCCTGATGGAAGCAGCTCACATAGCCCGGTACCGAGAGGGAGAGTTGCAGATCCAGGGCGCTGCGGGTGGTCGCGGTCGCTGCCAACGCCACTTCCGGCGTTAGCCGGCGCTTGGCCTCGAAGGCCCGAAGCGCGCGTGGCCCCACCACGCTCAAATCGCTGCGAAAGTGCGCGCGAAACAGCTCGCGTGACAGCGCATCGCCCGGCACTTTCAAGGCATCGGCATAGGCCCGAAACGCCAGCCTGAAGATCGCCGGCTCCACCTCGCCCTGCCGGGCCATCATGCCCATTGCTGCGAACTGACTGCGGAAGAAGCGCAGCTTCTCGGGCGTGCTCATCGCGTCGAACCAGGCATCCACTTCGCGCATCACCTCCGGGTGATCGTCCGGCTGGCCCAGGCAGCGCCAGTAGGGCAGCTTGGCTTGGCGGCCGACCAGTTCCACCGCCGACAGCTCGATCAGATTGCGCATGGCAACCGTCTTGCCGTCGGCCCGGGCCTGGCTGCGCCCGTAATTGGCCCCGAAACGGCCTTGATAGCTCACTTCTGCATCGGTGCCCTGGCCTTCCTGCACGATGGCGGCCACGTTGTGTGCACTGGCCCCAGGCACCAGGGCAAAGCTGCGCGCGTCCACCACATGCAGATCGGTGGCGATCAGGTTGACGCTGGTGCTGCGCGCCAGGCCCAGGCCGGCCAGCAGCTTGCCCAGCGGCCCGATGGAGCCACCGGCATCGACGGTGTTGCGCGCAATCCCATCGTCGTACTGGGTCACGGCGCCACGCACCACCACGTCGGGGAGATTGGCGGGATCGGCCGGCGCACGGCTGCCGCTCAGCCGGGTCAGCTCGATCAGCCCGCGCACGTCCGGCCCGTAGGTCTGCGTGCGAATGGCCATGCCACTGCGCTGGGCCATCTGGCTCATCGCCGTGAGAAACATGTCCGAGGCACTGGCAGCGGCCTTGGCGGTCTTGTCGGGAATGTCCTCCACCAGCATCGTCAGACGAACGCCATGCCGCTGCACCAGGCCGGCAGAGCACTGCAGCGCCCCGGCAAAGGGGGTCAGATTGGCCGCGGGCGGCAGTTGCGTGGCACCCCGCGCCTCGGCATAGGTCTTCAGCGCCGGGCTGCGCGTGTCACCCATCGAGCCGCAGGCCGCCAGGGCACAGGCAAGCACCAAGGTCAGAAGCTGCGCCACCCACGGCACTTTCCAGAGTCCAGACATGGCACACCTCCTGCAATGTGGCCCCCAGACTCAGCGGCAGACCTGTACCACCGGCTTGGTGGCGACGATCACCTGCTTCGAGCGGCCGTTGCTCGGTGCGTCGGTGCCGATGTTCATCGCGCACCCGCCCTGGCGCGGCCCGGTGCGCCAGCCATCAGCGGGTACCGCCCCAGCGGCACTTGCGCTGGCACTGTCGGGCAAAGGCGCACTTTGCCGGCGCTGGCTTGCCAGCTCCTTCTTCACGGTGGCACGCACCTCGTCGGGCAGGTCTTGCAAACCCGTGGTCTGGGCTTGCAGATGCGGCGCCAGGCACAACAGCAGCGCCGAGAGCGACAGATGGGTCTTGGTCATGAACAGCTCCTTTGGATTCGGGTTCAGAACTTGAACAAGCGGCCGAGGCGCGGCACAGCGCAGCCCCGGCCGTCAAGGCGGTCAACTGGCGTTGCCGATGCGCACCTTCTGGGTAGACTTGCTGCCCAGAACGGCAGCATTGGTCTGCACCAGCGACTTCATCACCACGGTGCTGCTGCTGCCGTTGGCGGCATTGCCCACCTCCAGCGTCTGGTTCGCCTGGCTGCCCAGCACGGCGGCATTGGTCTGCACCAGCGTGTCGATCTTGACGTTGGACTTGCTGCCGCCATCGGCATTGGCCACGCGGGTGGTCTGGCCGGCCTTGCTGCCCAGCACCGCGGCGTTGGTGATCACCGCAGTCTTGATCGCCAGCCGGGCCTCAGAGCCCTGGGTGGCATTGCCCAGATCGATCGACTGCGTGGCCTGCGAGCCCAGCACCGCCGCGTTGGTGAACACGGCGGTGTCGAGCTTCACATCGCTGGTGCTGGCACTGGTTTGGGCCTGGGCGGCCGGCAGGCCCATGCCGGCCAACGCGGCGGCAGCAGCGATGCCACGCAGGGTGCGGCGAGCGGTGAACGTGTTGCTGTTGAAACGGGACATGGTGAAGACTCCTGGGTTTGAGGGATCCATCCGTCACCGATGTTTCGGTGGCCGGCCGCAGCGGCGCTGCTGAGACCGGACTGTGGCGATCTGCCCCGTGCAATCCAAGGCAAACACTTTGCAGCGCGCCTGCAATCGGTTTGCGGTGTTTGCCTTGGCGCAGACCTGCGGGATTGATAAGGTCAGCCACTCATCGCCGACCAGCCCCAGGAGATGCTGATGCCTCACCAGACCTTCAAGGACTACTTCGAAGCGCATATGCGCGCCCGCACGGGGCAACCGGAGTTGCAGAACGACAAGTCTGCTGCTGGCGACAGCAACTACAAGACCGAGTTCATGAGACGAGTGGGCGGCGACTCCGACAAGCTGGAGAGACGTTGGCTCCCGGGCGTGATATTCCCTCAGAAGAACACCAACTGGCCGAACATTCTCCGGGCCTTCGGCCTCAAGGAGGGATCAGAGCAATGGCAGCGCGAGCACAAAGAGTTGCAGCGACTGCAATGGCTCCATCTACGGAGGAAGGCGCCGATTGATGACATGCCGTCAGCGCTCGGCGACGAGCCTGATCACAGCCCAGGACGAGACGGTACCGACACCGAAGAAGACTGCGCGGACGAAGAAGACGATCAAGTCGACAGCACACGGTTTCATGTCGGCTGGCGCCGGGCCCACCAGCGCGCCAAGGCGGCCCTCGCAGACCCTGCGGCGAGCCCCTTGCTGCGCGAACTGCGCGCCGTTGTCAGTGCCCATCACCCAGTTCCGGGTTCTTCACTCCAGCGCGGCGAACTGTCCGCATTCATCCGCGACGCCCGGACTCGCACGGTAGAGAAGCTGTCGCCATGGACGCGCATGAACAAGGCGCTGCAACAGGTGCGCAGGAAAGAGCAGGATGCAGGCAAACCGCTCGCCATGAATGACGCCATGGCCTGCCGGCACGCGGCAACACAGGTCTTTGTTCTCGCGCTCTACCACCAGATCGTGACCGACTATGCTGAGGCCGAATTGGTGGCGCCCAAGCGCTTTCACGCTCGTACCAACAGCCTCGTCAAGGCTGCCGTCTGTCTGGAGCATCTGCTCGGCGACGACCTGGATTTCGAGCTGCGCCACTTCCACAATGGCCCGCAAGACACGGACGCCGGACAAACCCGGCCAAAGGGCTACCTCGACGAGAACGATCTGCCGGGTGTTCTTCCGGGCCAGATGAGCGACATCACGAGCATGGAAGTCGATCAGCTTGCCGACCGCTACCGCGCCTACATCATCAACCTGCTGGACATGGCCAGTGCTGCAAGCCTGAAGACACAAGCCACGCCGCGCAACAGCGTGCCCTCTGACCGAGAGCTCAGAACCGCCCTGCGGGCTGCACACCAAGAAGACATCGCCAACATCCGTTTCGCGGTCAGGCTGGCGCACCCCTATGCTGCGCAAATGCTGGTCGTGACACCGGCCCTGGCGAAGGTTGGCGTGCCGTGCATGACCTTCTACGCCAACCAGGCGGCGCCCGACGGTTTCATCTCAACGGCCGAACCCGTGTCGGACGAAGAATGGGACGAGTCGGCCGAAGAGCTGGTTCGGCGCTTCGTCACCCTTCGTGACGCCATCGGTTCGCAGTTCACCGGGCCAGATGGCGCTTGACCCACCAGGATCCACCACCGATGTACCACCGTTTCCTTCAACCCCCGCCCGTCCAGCCCACCGAGTTGCTGGCCCAAGACTCCTGGGGCCTGGCCCAGCACCTGTGGTCGCAACCTGAATTCGATGCCCTTGCTGTGGCCGGCTTCAGCGGGCGCCCGCTGCTGGTGCGTGGTGAACCGGGCGTGGGCAAGAGCCAGCTCGCACGCGCTGCGGCCGCCGAGCTGAAATGGCGCTTCGACTACGAGGTGATCACCCCCCGCTTCGAGCCGCAGGATCTGCTGTGGCGCTTTGATGCCATGCGCCGGCTGGCTGCTGCCCACGGCGGCCAGGTGGAGGATGAACTGCCCTACGTCACCCCAGGCGTGCTGTGGCGCGCCCTTGATCCGGCAGGCTCGGGCCAGGCCGATCAACGCCCGTGCGTGGTGCTGATCGACGAAATCGACAAGGCCGACACCGATCTGGCCAACAGCCTGCTGGAAGTGCTGGGCAACCGCGGCTTCAAGACGCCGTGGGGCCAGGTGCCCGCGCAGGGCCAAGTCGCGGCAGCCGGCGGCCCTTTGTTCATCATCAGCTCCAACAACGAGCGCGAGTTGCCGCTGGCCTTCTTGCGCCGCTGTGCCGTGCTGGAACTGGTGGTGCCCGACGAGGCCGCCCACCCGGCCGAATTCGAGGCATGGCTGCTGGCCCGCGGGCGCGCGCAATTTGCCAGCCTGGGCGACGCGGTGCTGACCGAAGCTGCCACCCGCGTGCGCCAAGACCGCCTGGCCTCGCCCGAAGGGCAGGGCGCCCGCCCAGGGCTGGCCGAATACCTGGATCTGCTGCGCGCCATTCATGAGGTGACGCAAAAGCCCAGCCCAGAAGACGCGCCCAGGCTCACGCCCGCTGAACTGATGCGCCGCATGGCGCCCTATGTGCTGCGCAAGCAGGGCCAGCCGCAGCAGGGCGGCACCGAGGGTGCAGCGCCACCGGCCTACGGCGGCAGCGCGCCGGCATGAGCCGCCCGGGCCAAGCGCCGGCCTTGGGCCGGGCGGCGCTGGTGCGGCTGCTGGCCGCCACGGCCCAGGCTGAACTGCCCGCCGGCCTGCAGGCCCTGCTGGGGTATCAATACCAGCCCGCAGTCACGCCTGACCCGGCCACTGAATCCGACCCCCTGGAGGCACCCCGCGCCGTCACCGCTGAGCCTGCAGATCAAGCACCCTGGCCGCCACGGCGCATGGCCTTGCTGGGTGCCCTGCGCATCGACCATGAGCCCGACGACGGCCCGGCCCGCGCTGCGGCGCGCGAGCCCCTGGCGCCCCTCACCGCCGCTGACTGGGGCGGCACGCCCGGCCCGGCCTGGCCCATACCACCCATCGTTCCGCGCGCCCGGCTGCGCCAGGCGCTGGCGCGCAGCCTGCAGCAATGGCACCGCAGCGGGCTGGATCTGGCGGCCCTGCTGCGCCACCTGTCACGCGGCGAACTCCCGGCGCAGTTGCCGCACCGCCGCCAGCCCCACCGCCCGGCGCAGTGGCTGCTGGTGCTTGACACCCGTGGCGCGCTGTCCCCCTATGCCCGCGACATGGCCGAGCTGGCGCTGTGTGCCGCGCGCAGCTTTGGCGGGCCGGGCCTGTCTGTGCGCGAGCTGTTCAACCCCGCACGGCCGCTGGATGGTTGGCTGGCCGTGCCCATGCCGGTGCCGGGGCGTCCCCAGGCTCCGCGCGATGACACCCCGGCCATCCATGCCTGGGCGCCGGCACCGCGCGGCAGCCGGGTACTGCTGGTCAGCGATCTGGGCCTGGCCGACGCGCCCGCCACACTGGGGGTAGATCCCGCCCTGCCGGCACCGTGGCAGGCCTGGCTGCAGTGCGTGCAGCGTGATGGGGCCAGCGTGGAGGTCTGGTCGCCTGTGCCCTTGCGCGCCCGCAGCCCGGCCAGCTTGGACCACCCACCTCTGGCCATGCACTGGAGCGCCACCAGCGCGCTGCGCCCCGGCCCCTTGCCGCGTGGGCAAGCCCATCGCAGCCCCGCGCGCCTGGCCCTGGCCGACGCCGTGCGTGCACGCCTGGGCCTGGCCGCGTGGATCGATCCACCGCTGGTGCGGCTGATGCGCCTGCTGGCCGGCCCGCAGGCGCGCGATGCCGGACTGGAACACCTGGTGTGGTCGTCGCCGGTGTTGACGCGCGCGCTCAGCAGCCGCCGCACGCGCCACGAATGGCTGGAACACCAGCACCAGGCCTTCGATGCACTGCCTGCCGACGCCCGCCACAGCGCTGCCGCCTGTGCCGCCGCCTACTACGCCCCCTTCAGCCAGCCGCTGGCGCAACTACATTCACTGGCCTACCAGCAGCGCCCGGGCACCACACTGGCTGCCGGCGATCCACTGGCCGCACTGGCCCAGGCCGGCGCCCAGTTTGTGGCCCGCGCCAGTGCCCACCCGCAGCAAACCGGTGTCGGCCCGCTGGAAACCGAGGTCTTTCTGCACGCCTGGCTCGACCAGACCGACACGCTGGCGCGGCAGGCGCTGGCCGGGCTGCGCCACCAGGCCCATGGCGCACTGGCCAGGCTGCAAGGCCCGCGCGGGCGGCATGGCGCCATTCGGCCCGACATGCCCCATGCGCTGCTGGCCCAGGGCCGGCCCGCAGCCGCCACGCCCTGGCAGGGCCAACTGGTGCACGACAGCCGCAGCGGCCAGGTGGCGCTGGTGCCCGAGCCCCTGGCGCCGCACCAGCTGCCACTGCTGGCCCAGCCCTTGCAACTGGCCAGTGCCGATGTGCAGCGGGGCCCCGATGGCCCCCGGCGCTGGCTGGCGCTGGAGGGTGCTGCCCAACACGCGCTGGCGCCAGCCGAGCCCAACACCCAGCTCACCCTGCGCAGCGCGGCCGGCACGGTGCAGGTGGCGCCCTTGATTCGGCCACGCGGCGCGCTGGCCTGGGGCCGCGATGACCGGGGCCTGCATGTGCGGGGTGCAGCGCTGGGGCCGCTGCAGCTGCAGGCGGCGGGCCACCAGGTGCAGGTGGCGCCGGGTGACGGCGGCGCGCTCACGTTGCAGGTGGCAGGCCAGGCCAGCAGCGACCCGCGCACCCGCTTTGGCATCGATGCGCATGGCCTGTGGGCTGAGCTGGCGATGGGCCCCGTGCACCAGCGTTTCAGGTGGCTGGAAGCGGGCGAGTTCTGGATGGGCTCACCCGAAGGCGAGGCCGAGCGGTTTGACGACGAGGGCCCGATGCACCGCGTGAAGTTGACACGCGGGTTTTGGTTGGCCGACACGGCGTGCAGCCAGGCGCTGTGGATGGCGGTGATGGGCAAGAACCCGAGCCATTTCAGGGGCGATGACAGGCGGCCGGTGGAGCAGGTGAGCTGGGACGATGTGCAGGAGTTTTTTTGGGCCTTGCAGAAGCGCTTGCCTGAGGGGCTGCAGGCCGATTTGCCGACAGAGGCGGAGTGGGAATACGCGTGCCGAGCGGGCACGCCAACCCCCTTCAGCTTTGGCGGGCAGATCAGCCCGGAAAAGGTGAACTACCACGGCGGCCGTCCGTATGCGGGCGGCGCCGAGGGCGAAGCTCGGCGGGCGACGGTGGCGGTGGGCAGCCTGCCGGCCAACGGCTGGGGGCTGTATGAGATGCATGGCAACGTGTGGGAATGGTGTGCCGACGGCATGCGCGAGTACACGGCGCAGGCGCAGGAGGATCCGGTGGGGCCGGCGGGTGGCCGGCGGGTGCTGCGCGGCGGGGCTTGGTTCTACCTCGGCAGGTCCTGCCGCTCGGCCCAGCGCCTCGCCTTCGAGCCCGGCTTTGCCGACCACAGCCTGGGCTTTCGTCTTGCCCTGAGGTCCAAGGACGAGACGGGGCAGGGTTGGGCGGGCGGAGCCCGCCAGGGGCCCGGCGGAGCCGGGCCCGCGAAAAAAAATTCCACCTCGCGCGGCGGGCCGAAGCCGAACGAGGGCCTGCTGGAACGCATGCTTGGCACGCTGCGGCGCAAACCTGGCAACACCCGCTGATCTGGCGCAGGAGATCACCATGCAGATGCACTTCTTTGCCATCGCCGCGCTCGACCCGGCGGAAGGCCAGGCCGAGTTGAACCAGTTTCTCGGCGCGCATCGGGTCACAGGCATCGAGCGCCAGTTCGTGCCGGCCGGCACCGATTCGCACTGGGCCGTGTGCGTGAGCATCGTGCAAGGCCCCGAGCCGCTGCCCCAGGCACTGAAGGCCGAGAGCACACGCGGCGCCAAGCTCGACTACAAGCAAGTGCTTAGCGCCGATGACTTTGCCGTGTACGCCGAGTTGCGCAATCTGCGCAAGCATCTGGCAGACGAAGCCGGCGTGCCCGTGTATGCCGTGTTCAGCAACGAGCAGCTCGCCGCCATGGTCCAGCAGCGGGCGCAGACCCTGGACGCGATGGGCGCCATCGACGGCGTGGGCGCCGCCCGCCTGCAGCGCTACGGCCAAGCCTTTCTTGAATTGCTGGGCCCGGCCTGGGGCACCCCAGCATGAAACGCCTGGCCGTGGACCTGGCAGCGGTGGCAGAGCGCAGCAACCTGACGCTGGCCTTGTGGAAAGCCGCGCGTGGGCGCCGGCGTCAGCCGGCCGTGCGGCGCTGGATGGCCGACGCCGACCGCCGGCTCGATGCCCTGGCCAAGGCCATACGCGCCGGCCATGCGCCGGCGCAGCAGCTGCGCAGCTTCGTCATCCACGACCCCAAGCGCCGCAGCATCAGCGCGCCCTGCTTTGCCGACCGCGTGCTGCACCACGCCATCCTCAACCTGACCGAAGAACGCTTCGATGCCGCCCTGGTGCCCAGCAGCCACGCCTGCCGCCCCGGCAAGGGCGTGCACGCCGGGGTGCTGGCCGTGCAGCAGGCGCTGCGCTGCTGGCCCTGGTATGTGCAGGTGGATGTGGCCTCGTACTTCGCCAGCATCGACCACACGCTGCTGTTGGAACACCTGCGTCGGCGCTTCAAGGGCCAGGCGTTTCTGGCCTTGCTTGAACGCATCGTGCGCGGCGCGCGCATACCGGCCGGCGCGGCTGCGCCCGGTTGTGGCCTGCCGATCGGGGCGTTGACTTCGCAGCACTTTGCCAACGCCTATCTCGACGCGGCCGACCGATGGCTGCTGGCACAAGCGGCGGTATGCGCCCATGTGCGCTACATGGACGACATCGTCTGGTGCTGCCGCAGCGCCGAGGCTGCCGCCGCGGTGCTGGCGCGGTTCGAGCCCTGGTTGCTGGCCGAGCGGGCGCTGCGGCTCAAGCCCAGTGCCGGGCCGCAGCCCAGCGCGCAAGGCATCAGCTGGTGCGGCTTCCACATCCATCGCCATGTGGTGTGGCCGGGCCCACGCAAGCGCAGGCGCTTTGTGGCGGGTGTACAGCGCCTGCGGCGCGCTGAACTGCACGGCGATGCCAGCCCTGCCCAGTTGCAGCGCGCGCACGATGGTCTGTTGGCCACCTTGGCCGGCACCAGCAGCCTGCGCTGGCGGCAAGGCCTGTGGCAGGCCGCGCCAGTGGCTGCGTGGGAGGCTTAAAGTGCGAGCGGGGAACAGCGTCAACACAGGGGCGGATGCCCGCCCGAGGCCGCGCAGCCGGCCCCGGGCAGATGGCGGCGGGTGGCCGGCGGGTGCTGCGCGGCGGGGCTTGGAACAACCACGGCAGGAACTGCCGCTCGGCCCAGCGCAACGCCAACGAGCCCGGCAATGCCAACCACAACCTGGGCTTTCGTCTTGCCCTGAGCTCGCTGGAGCAGGCCCTGTGGATGCAGGGCTCACCAAGGACCAGACGCTCCCCCGGCCTGCCGCCACCCTGCGTGGCGGCAGGCTGTTTGCCCAGGCCCCCGGGGTGCTGGTAGGCGCGCGGCGGAGTGACCGTGGCCGACGGCCCCTCGGGTGGCCGCCTTTCAAGGGCCGGCCATGACACGGCACCAAGACATGGCTCAGCCGCCGCCAGGCGCCAGCGGCTGGGGTGACGACCCGCACGGGGTCTATGCCGACCTTCAGTTCGGCTCGGTGCACCAGCGTTTCAGGTGGCTGGAAGCGGGCGAGTTCTGGATGGGCTCACCCGAAGGCGAGGCCGAGCGGTTTGACGACGAGGGCCCGATGCACCGCGTGAAGTTGACACGCGGGTTTTGGTTGGCCGACACGGCGTGCAGCCAGGCGCTGTGGATGGCGGTGATGGGCAAGAACCCGAGCCATTTCAGGGGCGATGACAGGCGGCCGGTGGAGCAGGTGAGCTGGGACGATGTGCAGGAGTTTTTTTGGGCCTTGCAGAAGCGCTTGCCTGAGGGGCTGCAGGCCGATTTGCCGACAGAGGCGGAGTGGGAATACGCGTGCCGAGCGGGCACGCCAACCCCCTTCAGCTTTGGCGGGCAGATCAGCCCGGAAAAGGTGAACTACCACGGCGGCCGTCCGTATGCGGGCGGCGCCGAGGGCGAAGCTCGGCGGGCGACGGTGGCGGTGGGCAGCCTGCCGGCCAACGGCTGGGGGCTGTATGAGATGCATGGCAACGTGTGGGAATGGTGTGCCGACGGCATGCGCGAGTACACGGCGCAGGCGCAGGAGGATCCGGTGGGGCCGGCGGGTGGCCGGCGGGTGCTGCGCGGCGGGGCTTGGTTCTACCTCGGCAGGTCCTGCCGCTCGGCCCAGCGCCTCGCCTTCGAGCCCGGCTTTGCCGACCACAGCCTGGGCTTTCGTCTTGCCCTGAGGTCCAAGGACGAGACGGGGCAGGGTTGGGCGGGCGGAGCCCGCCAGGGGCCCGGCGGAGCCGGGCCCGCGCGAGATTTCAGCCCCGATTGACGCTGCCGAACGCCGCTGCCGCTACACCACGGCCACGTGAAAGCGGTCACACAAGGCATTGAGCTGGGCCCGGGAGAGCACCGCACTGCCTGCGCGCTGCAGCCCGCTGCGCTGGAACAGCGCATAGGCGTAGCCACGGTTCATCTGGCGTGAGACATAACGGATGCCGTCCCAGCGGCCATCGGCGTCGTGGATGGCACGCGCCCAGGCCTGGGGCACGCGGTAGTCGTCGCCGCTGCTGATGTCGTTGTCCAGGCCCAGCACCTTGAGGGCGCGGCCGCACAAGTCCACCAGGCGCAGCGGGCGATGCGGTTGCAGCGTGAAGCGCACCACTTGCCGGCCGGTCAGCTCAGCCAGCGGTACCTCGAAGCGGCCGGCCACGTGGCGGCCCGCGCCATGGATCACGCTCTCGGCAAAGGCCACGTCCAGCGTGGAGGCGGCGTAGCACACGCCGAAACCCGTGCCGGCATCGCCGTCGCCCTGAGGGTCGTCAAAACGGTGCATGCCGCGTGACCAGAAAGGTTCGCTGGCTGGCCAGCGGCTCAGCCGCACCAAGCCCTCCACCGGCACCCGCACGGCCTGCAATTGGCGCTCAAAGCTGCCGGGTTCAGGTGGCCGCAGGGCCATGGCCGACCACCCCGCGCTCGCGTGCCCAGGCGCGCGCCAGGCGCGCGATGCGTGCCGGCTCGGTGCCTGCCGCCAGTGCCGCCGGCACGCTGGCACCCTGCAGCGTGCCGTGGGGGTGCAGCCAGAACATCAGCTTTTCGCTGCTGCCCAGCGCGCCCAGCGCCCGGCACACCTGGGCCACCGTGTCGCGGTCCAGTGGCTCAAAGGCCTGCGGATAGAACAGGCGGCGCCCCACCTTCACCGAGAACAACTCGCCACGCCCGGCCGCAGCGGCCAATGCCTGGCGTGTCAGGCCCCAGGCATTGGCCAACTGGGCACCGGGGATCACCAGGCCATCGCGCACCCACTGCACGCGCGCCGCCTCACCCCGGGCCCGGGCTGCCGCCAGGCCGCCCGTGGCGGGCGTAAAAGGCGAAGGTTCCGGCCGGTCGGCATCGGCGGCCGCCGGGGCCAGCGCCCGCTGCGGCCGGGCCTGCTGCAGCTCAGCGCGCATGGCGCCCAGATCGCCGGCCAGGCGGTCTACGGTGGCCTCCAACCGGGCAATGCGGCGCAGCAAAACGGGCTCTCGGGTGGCGGTGCTCATCGGCGAAGTCTAGGCCACATGAGCAAATAGAGCAAATACAGACAGCAGGCAGCCACCCACGCGCGGCGAAGCCCCCCAGGCCTGCGACGCCAGCCAAGGCGATTGCTTGGCGCTTGCCGCCGCCGAATTTTCTTCGGTCAAAGCTGAACATTTCAGCCAGTCACAACGGCAGCCATGCGCCTACGCTTGCGCTCATTGCTCAATTTTTGGAGACCGGCATCATGTCCAGCAACCTGCCCACCGCCTCGCAGCTGCCCCCGCCCTGCCGCGACGAGGTGGCCGTGGTGCAGCAGCTGCTGGCCGGCCTGCGGGCCGCCGGCGGGCTGGACTGGTCGGCCGTGGTCGACCGCGCCAGCCCCTGGGTGCAGGCGGTGCGCGACACGCCGGCGCCGTTCTGGGCCATGGAATCGCTGCTGCGCGAGTACCCGATCAGCAGTGCCGAGGGCCTGGCGCTGATGCGCCTGGCCGAGGCCCTGCTGCGCGTGCCCGATGCCGAGACGGCCATCGCGCTGACGGCGGATCAGCTGGGCCGCGCCGACTTCAGCAACGCCCAGGCCGAGGGTTCACCGCACAAGCTGCTGGCGGGGCTGTCGGCCAGCGCCATCGGTCTGGCCAAGCGCATGCTGCCGGGCAGCCAGGACGCGAAGCCCGGCCTGCTGGACCGCCTGGGCGCGCAGACCGTGGTGGCGGCCACGGTGCGGGCCATCCAGCTGCTGGGCAAGCAGTTCGTGCTGGGCCGGCACATTGCCGAGGCGCTGGGCGAGGCCGCGTCGCAGCGCCGCGCGCTGCCGGCCGTCGCGCAGCTCACCTTCTCGTTCGACATGTTGGGCGAGGGCGCGCGCACCGATGCCGATGCCCAGCGCTACCTGGCCTCGTACGCGGCGGCCATTGCCGCCATCGGCCAGGCCACGCAGGGCGCCGGGCCGGCGCAGCGCGACGGCATCTCGATCAAGCTCTCGGCCCTGCACCCGCGTTATGAAGACGCGCAGATCGAGCGCGTGATGGCCGAGCTGCTGCCGCGCGTGGCCCGGCTGATCGACGCCGCCGCGGCGGCCGACATCAACCTGACCATCGATGCCGAGGAAAGCGAGCGCCTGGAGCTGTCGCTGACCGTGTTCGACGCGCTGGCGGCCCATGTGCAGGCCGCGCAGCCGCAGTGGCGCGGCTTCGGCCTGGCCATCCAGGCCTCCCAGACGCGCAGCCGCGAGATGATCGACGCGGTGGCGGCCATCGCGCGCACGCGCGGGCTGCGCTTCATGGTGCGGCTGGTGAAGGGCGCCTACTGGGACGGCGAGATCAAGCGCGCGCAGGAGCTGGGCTTGGCCGGCTACCCGGTGTTCACGCACAAGCACCACACCGACATTGCGTATCTCGCCTGCGCGCGCGCGCTGCTGGGCCACCGCGGGCTGATCCTGCCGCAGTTCGCCACGCACAACGCCGGCACCATCGCGGCCATCCTGCAGATGGCGCACGACATCGGAGGCCACCCCGACCCCACGCAGCGCGAAGCTCTGTCCGGGGGCCCAGGTTTCGAGCTGCAGCGCCTGCATGGCATGGGCGAGGCGGTGTACCGCGAGGTGATGGCGCGCCATCCGGGCCTGCCGCTGCGCATCTACGCGCCGGTGGGCGAGCACCGCGACCTGCTGGCCTACCTGGTGCGCCGGCTGC
>CAYPDO010000052.1:0-14023 GCA_964409495.1 uncultured Bordetella sp. | reverse complement strand
GACGCCGGCAACGACGGCGTGAAGGGTCTGGGCGAGGCCGGCATTGCCGGCGTGACGGTGACGCTGACCGGCACCAACGACCTGGGCCAGCCGGTGAGCGTGAGCACCACCACCGACAACAACGGCTTCTACAGCTTTGCCGACCTGCGTCCGGGCACCTATGCCGTGGCCGAGACCCAGCCGCCGGCTTACCTGGACGGCAAGGACACGGCCGGCTCCACCGGCGGCACCGTGGCCAACGACCTGCTCAGCGCCATCGTGCTGAAGTCGGGCGATGCCAGCACCAACAACAACTTCGGCGAGCTGGCGGGCGCGTCGATTGCCGGCACCGTGTACCACGACGTCAACAACGACGGCAGCAACGTCGGCGAGAACGGCATCCCCGGCGCCACGGTCAAGCTGACCGGCACCGATGACCTGGGCAACCCGGTGAGCGTGAGCACGACCACCGATGCCAACGGCAACTACAGCTTCCTGGGCCTGCGCCCGGGCAGCTACACGGTGACCGAGACCACCCCGGCCGGCTACCTGGACGGCAAGGACACGGCCGGCACCAATGGCGCCACCGTGAGCGCCAACGACAGCATCGCGGTGGTGCTGGGCAACGGCCAGAGCAGCGTCAGCAACAACTTCGGTGAAGTCAAGGCCGCCAGCCTGGCCGGCTATGTGTACTACGACGCCAACGACGACGGCGCGCGCACCGGCGAGGCCGGTATCCCCGGCGCCACGGTGACCCTGACCGGCACGAATGACCTGGGCCAGCCGGTGACGCTGAGCACCACCACCGATGCCAACGGCGCCTACAGCTTTGACAACCTGCGTCCGGGCACCTACACGGTGACCGAGACCCAGCCGGGCGGCTACATCGACGGCAAGGACACGGCCGGCAGCACCGGTGGCATCGCTGGCAACGATGTGATCAGCAGCATCGTGCTGAAGTCGGGCGACGCCAGCGTCGAGAACAACTTCGGCGAGAAGGTGTGCCTGGTCGATCTGGGCGACAAGGTCTGGCTGGACGCCGACAAGGACGGCCTGCAGGACGCCGGGGAGAAGGGCGTGTCCGGTATCGCGGTGACGCTGATCGGCGCCGGCGCCGACGGCGCACTGGGCACTGCCGACGACACCACCCGCAGCACCACCACCGATGCCAACGGCAACTACCTGTTCCAGGACGTGGCCCACGGCACCTACAAGGTGCGCTTCGATGCGCCGTCCAGCCTGTACGGCTACACCACGGCCAATGTCGGCAGCAACGACGCCATTGACTCCGACGTGGTGGCCACGGTGGTCAAGGGCAGCACCAACCTGATCGTCAACGGCAGCTTCGAGAACCCTGTCACCGGTTACGGCCAGTACACCAGCATCACCGGCTGGACCGGCAACGGCGACAAGATCGAGGTCGGTTCGGCCTCGGGCTATGGCGTCACCGGTGCCACCGGCAACCAGGTGGTCGAGGTGGATGCCAACAACTGCGCCGTCGGCGGCCTGTACCAGCATGTGCAGACCACAGCCGGCCAGACCTACCAGCTGTCGGTGGATGTGGCCCAGCGTGCGGGCTGCAACCCGGGCACCAACACGGTCGACGTGTACTGGGCTGGCGCCAAGATCGCGACCATCGACCCCACCAGCACTGCGCTCACCACCTACAGCTTCACCGTCAAGGGCACCGGCGGCAATGACCGCCTGGAGTTCAAGGAGCAGTCGGTTGATGACGACAGCCTGGGCGGCATCATCGACAACGTGCGCCTGGTGACCTGCGCCACGGTGTACGAGACCGCGCCGATCACGGTCAACACCTGCGCCGACGACCTGACCATCGACGCCGGCCTGACCGCCAACTTCAAGGCCGGCATCGACGTCGAGAAGTACGTGTCGGGCACCACCTGCAGCTACACCCACAACACGGGTGGCGAAGGCGCCGACTGCGACCACTGGAAGTCGTCCTGCTTCACCACCAGCAGCCAGAACTGGGTGTCGACCGGCTGGTTCAGCGGCTACTGGCAGACCGTCACCACGCCCACCGGCTGGAGCGGCATTTCCGGCTGCAAGGGCACCGAGAGCTTCAACAGCATCTTCGGCACCAACTGCAGCGGCGGTGACAAGTCGATCTACCAGATCCTGTGCGGCACCGGCACCAGCTCGCAGGACAAGCTGATGCGCGAGTGCGTGACGGCCTTCCTGAACGCCTGCCACGACAAGGTGGACTACACCTACTCCAAGGACCAGGTCTGCGCCCAGACCCGCCACGCCTTCAGCAGCGGCCGCCTCGACGAGGTGTGCGCGCTGTTCAAGTGCGAGAACGAGCAGGGCTGCAACTGGAACACCGGCAAGAGCACCTACACCTGCCAGGTGGACACCAAGCTGTACGACGCCGACACCCCGCCGGGGCTGGAAGTGGTGACCGGCAGCACGGTGACCTTCACCTACGTGGTGAAGAACACCGGCGACGTGGCCCTGGCCAACGTGGCGCTGGTGGATGACCGCATCGCCACCGTCAACTACGTCAGCGGCGACACCGACCAGGACGGCCTGCTCGACACCAACGAGACCTGGACCTACACCGCCACCGAGGTGGCCCAGGCCGGCACCATCAAGAACATCGGCACCGTCACCGCCGTCGATGCCATCACCCAGTCGGTGGGTGTCACCGACAACGACGCCGCCTACTACACCGGCAAGGGTTCCACCGTGGCCAAGGCCTCGCTGGGCGACAAGGTGTGGTACGACTGCAATGCCAACGGCGTGCAGGACACGGGCGAAGTGGGTGTGGCCGGCGTGAAGGTCACGCTGACCGGCGCCGGCGCCGATGGCAGCTTCGGCACCGCCGACGACGTCACCGCCACCACCACCACCGCCAGCAACGGCCAGTACCTGTTCAAGGATCTGGTCGCCGGCAAGTACACGGTCAACTTCGACGGCCCCGCCGGTTATGCCTTCACCAAGGCCGACCAGGGCGGCAACGACGCCAAGGATTCCGATGCCAACGTGAGCACCGGCACCACCGGCGTGATCACGCTGGCCGCGGGCGAGCAGAACCTGTCGGTCGACGCCGGCCTGACCAAGGTGGCCATCGACGTCGAGAAGTACGTCTCCGGCAACCAGGTCACCCACAACAACCACTGCGGTGGCGAAGGCGCGTCGGTGAGCTGGTGGAAGAGCTGCCGTGTGTGGGACTCGTCGCTGGGCGACTACGGCTGGTCGGGCACCGGCTGCAAGTCGAGCACCAGCTTCAACCAGCTGTTCGGCGTGAGCTGCAGCGGCGGCACCCAGAGCATCTGGCAGGTGCTGTGCGGCACCGGCACCACGGCGCTCGAGAAGATGATGCGCGAGTGCGTGTCGGCCTACCTGAACGCCTGCCACGACAAGGTGGACTACGCCTACACCAAGGACCAGGTGTGCGCCCAGGTGAAGTACGCGCTCAGCTGCGGCAAGTACGACGAGACCTGCAACGCCTTCTTCAGCCAGAACGAGCGCGGCTGCGACTGGAACACCACCAAGACCAGCTACAGCAGCACGGTCGACCGTCAGCTCTACGACGCCGATGCGCCTCCGGGGCTGGAAGTGACCACCGGCAGCACCGTGACCTTCACCTACATCGTGAAGAACACCGGTGACGCCGCGCTGAAGAACGTGGTGCTGACCGACGACCGCATCAGCACGGTCACCTATGTCAGCGGCGACACCGATGGCGACGGCCAGCTCGACACCCACGAGACCTGGACCTACACCGCCAAGGAAGCGGCCTCGGCCGGCACCATCAAGAACATCGGCACCGTCACGGCCGTCGATGCGCTGAGCGGCACCACCTCGGTCACCGACCACGACGCGGCCTACTACACCGGCGTGAACTCCACCGTGGCCAAGGCCTCGCTGGGCGACAAGGTGTGGTACGACTGCAATGCCAACGGCGTGCAGGACACGGGCGAAGTGGGTGTGGCCGGCGTGAAGGTCACGCTGACCGGCGCCGGCGCCGATGGCAGCTTCGGCACCGCCGACGACGTCACCGCCACCACCACCACCGCCAGCAACGGCCAGTACCTGTTCAAGGATCTGGTCGCCGGCAAGTACACGGTCAACTTCGACGGCCCCGCCGGTTATGCCTTCACCAAGGCCGACCAGGGCGGCAACGACGCCAAGGATTCCGATGCCAACGTGAGCACCGGCACCACCGGCGTGATCACGCTGGCCGCGGGCGAGCAGAACCTGTCGGTCGACGCCGGCCTGACCAAGGTGGCCATCGACGTCGAGAAGTACGTCTCCGGCAACCAGGTCACCCACAACAACCACTGCGGTGGCGAAGGCGCGTCGGTGAGCTGGTGGAAGAGCTGCCGTGTGTGGGACTCGTCGCTGGGCGACTACGGCTGGTCGGGCACCGGCTGCAAGTCGAGCACCAGCTTCAACCAGCTGTTCGGCGTGAGCTGCAGCGGCGGCACCCAGAGCATCTGGCAGGTGCTGTGCGGCACCGGCACCACGGCGCTCGAGAAGATGATGCGCGAGTGCGTGTCGGCCTACCTGAACGCCTGCCACGACAAGGTGGACTACGCCTACACCAAGGACCAGGTGTGCGCCCAGGTGAAGTACGCGCTCAGCTGCGGCAAGTACGACGAGACCTGCAACGCCTTCTTCAGCCAGAACGAGCGCGGCTGCGACTGGAACACCACCAAGACCAGCTACAGCAGCACGGTCGACCGTCAGCTCTACGACGCCGATGCGCCTCCGGGGCTGGAAGTGACCACCGGCAGCACCGTGACCTTCACCTACATCGTGAAGAACACCGGTGACGCCGCGCTGAAGAACGTGGTGCTGACCGACGACCGCATCAGCACGGTCACCTATGTCAGCGGCGACACCGATGGCGACGGCCAGCTCGACACCCACGAGACCTGGACCTACACCGCCAAGGAAGCGGCCTCGGCCGGCACCATCAAGAACATCGGCACCGTCACGGCCGTCGATGCGCTGAGCGGCACCACCTCCGCCACCGACCACGACGCGGCCTACTACACCGGCGTCGGCTCCAGCACCGCCAAGGGCGCCATTGGCGACCGCGTGTGGGAAGACTGCAACTTCAACGGCATCCAGGATGCCGGCGAGGGCGGCCTGTCGGGCGTGAAGGTCACCCTCAAGGGGGCCGGCAACGATGGCAGCTTCGGCACGGCCGACGACATCACCTCGGTCACCTACACCGGCAGCACCGGCTACTACGCGTTCAAGGATCTGGCCGCGGGCAAGTACCAGGTGGTGTTCGGTGACGGCAGCAGCAGCGCCACCACCGGCTGGTACGTCACCAAGCAGAACCAGGGCACGAACGACGGCAAGGATTCCGACATCGACGCCAACGGCGCCACCGCCGTGATCACGCTGGCCGCCGGCGAGCAGAACATGACGGTTGATGCCGGCGCCTACCGCAAGGCCAGCGTGGGCGACCGTGTGTGGGAGGACGCCGACCACGACAACGTGCAGGACGCCACCGAGAAGGGCATTGGCGGCATCACCGTGAAGCTGATGGATTCGACCGGCACCACCGTGCTGGCCACCACCACCACCAACAGCAGCGGCAACTACCTGTTCTCGAACCTGGATCCGGGCGCCTACGTGCTGCAGTTCGACAAGACCAACGTGTCGTACTACTCGTCGCACTGGGGTGGCACCTACAACCTGTCGAGCTGGAAGTGGGCCAAGAAGGACATCGGCACCAACGACGCCATCGATTCCGATGTGGCCGGTGATGCGGTGTCCACCACCAACGTCACCAAGACCTCGGCGTTCACGCTGGTCTCGGGCCAGTCCGACATGAGCAAGGACGCCGGCATCACGCCGATCGTCATCGACCTGAACGGCGACGGCATCCAGACCGTGGCGCGAACCGCCTCCGATGCCACCTTCGACCTGTTCGGCAACGGCAGCGCCGTCAAGTCGGGCTGGATCTCGGGCAGCGACGGCTTCCTGGCGGTGGACAGCAACGGCAACGGCAAGATCGACGACATCACCGAGCTGTTCGGCGGCACGACCAAGGGCGCGGGCTTCGCGCAACTGGCCAGCTACGACAGCAACAGCGATGGCCAGGTGAATGCCCAGGATGCCGCCTTTGCCGACCTGCGCATCTGGCAGGACGCCAACGGCAACCACCAGACCGACGCTGGCGAGCTGATGACGCTGGCCCAGGCCGGTGTGGCGGCGCTGACCGTGGGCTACACCGAGCTGCCCTTCCTCGACGCGCAGGGCAACCTGCACCTCGAGCGCAGCTCGGCCACCATGGCCGACGGCAGCAGCACCGACATGACCGACGTGTACTTCAACGTCGCGGCCGAGGATGCCCAGGCGGCCGGTGTGAACCTGCCCACCATCGCCGACCTGCTGGGTGACGACCGCTCGCTCGATGGCGTGCTGGGCGCCAGCCCGGCGGCGCCCGCCACGCTGGCGGCGGCCCCGGCCGACAACGCCTGCGGTGGTGATGCCTCCGAGGTGCTGCGCAAGCTGGCCAGCCTGTCGCAGGAGCAATGCCAGCAGCACGGCGCCGCCTGACCGCACGCCGACTTCCGCCGGGGCCGCAGGCCCTGGCGGGCGCCTGCCACCGCGCCACGACACCCTGTCCGGGGGTCGTGGCGTTTCGTGTTTCAGGCGCTGCCGGCGGGCCGGGGCCGGCATTGCTGCGCGAAAACGCGCCCGGCCGCTGCGGGCCGGGGGCCGCCGGGCGGCGGCGGCGTCAAGCCGGTGCCAGAATTTCCGATAACGGTTCCGATGCGCTGGCTGCTGCGCAGTACCGGGCCTGCCGCTGCCGCGGCACGGTCCCGGGCGTTGTTCGATCCCTGCCGTAGAGCCTGCCGACCATGAAGAACTCCAGCCCCACGACGCTGTCGCCCGATCTGTCGGGCGACACGCAGCAGCTGAGTCCGGTGCCGGTGCACGAGAGTGTGCTGTTCCTGGCCCGCTTCCTGGGCACCACGGTGCAGCTGGAGCGCCTGCGCGACACGCTGGCCGGGCAGGACAGCGCCCGCCACGGCGAGATCGATCCCGACCTACTGCGCCGCCTGCTGGCCAATGCCGGTCTGGTGGCCTCGCCGCTGTCGGCCGGCAAGCAGCGCAAGCCCACCGAGCTGCCGGCCCTGGTGGTGGGCGAGGGCGGGCAGACGGTGGCCGTGGTCAACCTCAAGGACGGCCGCCTGTTCGAGTGCCAGCTGCCCGGCATTGCCGGCACCACCTGGCTGGATGCCGCGGCGCTGGCCGCCGAGGTGCCCGCTGGCCGCTGGTATGCGGTGCGCCCGCGCCTGTTCTTCGACCAGCGCAGCCTGTTGTATGCGCTGCCCGAGCCGGCGCGATGGTTCTGGGGCGTGTTCCGCCGCAACCAGTGGATCTACCACTGGGCGCTGGCCGGCACCGTGGCGCTGAACATCTTCGGCGCTCTGGTGCCCTTCTATTCGATGGCGGTCTACGACCGCGTGATCCCCAACAACGCGCTGGGCAGCCTGGCGGTGCTGACCACCGGTGTGATGCTGCTGATCGCCTTCGAGTTCGTGATGCGGCTGATGCGCAGCCACCTGCTCGAGACCGCGGCGCGGCGCATCGACGTGGCGCTGTCGGCGCGCATCTTCGCGCAGTGCCTGAAGTTGCGCGCAGCCAGCCGGCCGGCCTCGGGCGGGGTGCTGGCCAACACCGTGCGTGATTTCGAATCGGTGCGGGATTTCTTCGCTACCACCACGCTCACGGTGCTGGGCGATCTGCCCTTCCTGCTGCTCTACATCGCCATCATCTTCCTGATCGGCGGGCCGCTGGGCTGGGTGCCGGTGGCCTGCATCCCGCTGCTGCTGGGCATCAGCCTGCTGTCGCGCGGGGCGCTGTCGCGCAAGGTCAACGAGTCGATGCGCGAGAGCTCGCAGCGCACCGCCCACCTGTTCGAGACCATGAACGGGCTCGACACGGTCAAGGCCATCGGCGCCGAGGCCTGGAGCCGGCGCAAGTGGGAGGGGCTGACCCAGGCCATCGCCGAGAACAACCTGGAAACCCGCGAGATCATGGCGCGCATCAACTACGGCAATGCCGCGGTGATGGGCCTGTCCACGGTGGCGGTGGTGGCGGTGGGCTCGGTGATGGTGGCCGAGCAGGCCATCACGCTGGGCCAGATCATCGGCGTGAGCATGCTCGCCAGCCGGGCGCTAGGCCCGGTGGCGCAGATCGCCAGCCTGATCGTGCGCTGGGAGCAGACCAAGATGAGCTACCAGGCGCTCGACAAGATCATGAACTCGCCCACCGACGAGTCGCCCACCGCGCTGCAGGCGCCGCCGCTCACCGGCCAGCTGGAGTTCCGCGACGTCAGCTTTGCCTACCCCGACCAGCCGCCGGTGGTCGAGCGCATCTCGCTGCGCATCCGCCCGGGCGAGCGCGTGGGCATCATCGGCAAGCTGGGTTCGGGCAAGAGCACGCTGCTCAAGCTGATCCTCAACCAGTACGAGCCCACCACCGGCAGCGTGCTGGTGGACAACCTGGTCAACACCCAGCTTGAGCCGCTGTCGCTGCGCCGCCAGATCGGCTACGTGCCGCAGGACGTGACCCTGTTCCACGGCACGCTGCGCGAGAACATCGAGCTCGGCCGCGTGCGCACCGACGATGCGCGCCTGCTCGAGGCCGCGCGCATCGCCTGCCTGGACGAGATCGTGGCCCAGCTGCCCGAGGGCGTGGGCACCCAGGTGGGCGAGCGAGGCGAGCGCCTGTCGGGCGGCCAGCGCCAGAGCGTGGCCATTGCCCGCGCGCTGCTCAACAAGCCGCGCCTGCTGCTGCTGGACGAACCCAGCTCGATGGTCGACCCGGCCAGCGAGCAAAAGCTCATCGAGCGCATGCGCGGCCTGAAGGACACGACCATCGTGCTCGTCACCCACCGCATGGCCATGCTGGCCCTGGTGGACCGGCTGGTGGTGATGGACCGCGGCCGCATCGTGGCCGACGGCCCGCGTGACCAGGTGCTGCAGGCGCTGAGCGCCCAGCGCCAGAGCGAGGACGCCGCCGCCGCCGCGCGCGCAGCCACCGCACGCGCCGCGGCCGATGCCGCCAGCAGCGCCGTGAAGGGCCAGGCCGAGGGCACGCCGCTGGGCCATGCCACCACCACCCGGGTGCCGCCAGCCGGGGCCGCTGCGCCCGCCGCCGCCCCGGTGGCGCGCAACGACCGCATCCGCCGCGACGGCACCACGGTGTCGGGAGACCTGTGATGAGCAGCCAAGCCGTGGCCCTGCGCCCGCTCGCCTCGCCGCACCCCGATCCTGACCAGGGCCCGCGCCGCATGGTGCTGGGCGTGGTGGCCCTGCTGCTGGCCTTCGTGGTGGTGCTGCTCACCTGGGGCGCGCTGGCCGAGCTGGACGTGGCCGCCCAGGCGCGCGGCGTGGTCGTGCCGCCCAGCCGCCTGCAGGAGGTGCAGAGCCTGGAGGGCGGCATCGTCAAGGAGCTGCTGGTGGCACCCGGTGACCGGGTGAAGAAAGGCCAGGTGCTGGCCCGCCTGGACACCGCCCAGACCACTGCCGATGTCGACGAAAGCCGCCAGCAGCGCCTGGCCGCGCTGGCCGCCCGCGCGCGCTCCGAGGCACTGATCAATGGCACCGCGCCGCGCTTCGACGACGAGCTGCGCCGCGAGGCCCCGGGCCTGGTCGACAAAGAAACCCAGCTCTGGCGCGATGCCCAGCGTGAATACCAGTCGAGCCTGGCGGTGGCGCGCGAGGCCGGTGCGCGCCGCCGCGGCGAGCTGGTGGAGGCCGAGGCCCGCATCCAGTCGCTGCAGGCTTCGGTGAAGGTGGCCGAGGAAGCCTTCGCGATCGAGGAGCGCCTGTTCAAGGAAGGCGCCGGCGCGCGCGCCGACTACCTGGCCGCGCAGCAGCGCCTGCTGCAGGTGCGCACCGAGCTCGACAGCCTGCAGCAATCGCTGCCACGCCTGCGCGCCGGCCTGGCCGAGGCCCGAGCCCAGGCCACCGAGGCCGAGGCGCGCGCCAAGGCGCAATGGGGCACGCAGCGCGCCGAGTACGAGGTGAAGGTGGCCACGCTGGGTGCGGCCATCGGCGGCAAGCAGGACCGTGCCGACCGCCGCGAGCTGGTCTCGCCGATGGACGGCGTGGTCAACCGCGTGCTGATCAACACCCTTGGCGGCGTGGCCCAGCCCGGCAAGGCGGTGCTGGAGGTGGTGCCCGACGAGGCCCGCCTGCAGCTCACGGCACGCGTGCGGCCGGCCGACATCGGCTTCATCCGCGCCGGCCAGAAGGCGCATGTGAAGATGCTCACCTACGACTCGGGCACCTACGGCGCACTGGATGCCGAGGTCGAGCGCGTGGGCGCCGACGCCATCGTCGACGAGAAGGGCGAGTCGTATTTCGAGGTGCAGCTCACCGCTGCACGTGACCAGATCAAGCTGCAGGGCAAGCCCCTGCCCATCACGCCGGGCATGCCCTGCGATGTGGGCATCCTCACGGGTCAGCGCAGCGTGCTGCAGTACCTGTTCAAGCCGGTGCTGCGCGGTATCCAGGGAGCTTTGCAGGAACGATGACGTCTCAGACCACCCCGGCGGCCAACGCCGCCGCGCCGGCACGCCCCGGCACCTGCGCCCACGCCACGCGCGCCGGCCTGCTGGCGCTGGCCATCGGCCTGGGCGCACCGGCGCTGCAGGCCCAGCCCGCGGCCACGCCGGCTGCGGCGACCACCCCGGCGGCAGTGGCCGCCCCGCCGGCCGAAACCCTGTCGGCCATGGTGGCCCGCGTGCTGGCCCAGGACCCGGCGGTGCGCGTGCAGGGCCACCTGCTGCAGGCCACGGACGAGCGGCGCAAGCAGGCCGGCTCGCGCATGTGGCCCACCGTGGGTGTCAGCAGCTCGCGCGGCAGCGCCAACGTCACCGAGGAAAGCCTGTTCGGCAGCGCGCTGCCCTTCGACCGGCGCACCGACCGCACCGAGGCCACCATCCGCTGGAACCTCTACAACTACGGCAACGACGCGGCCGAGCTGCGCGCCGCCGCACGCGACCTGGCCGCCGCCACCGAGGAGCTGCGCCGCGCCCGCGAGGAAACCGCCGAGCGCATTGCCGAGGCCTATGCCGACCTGCTGCGCGTGCAGCAGGTGGTGCCGCGCTCGGCGCAGCGCCTGGCCGCCGTGCGCCGCCTGGTGCAGCAGGTGGGCCGCCAGAACCAGGCCGGCAAGGTGTCGGATGCCGACCTGCAGCAGGCCCAGGCCTCGGCGCTGGATGCCGAGGTGGCGCACGAGCAGCTGCTGTCCGACCTGGCCAGCGCACGCGAGCGCCTGGCCGCCACCACCGGCAGCGAGCTGCGCGAGGCGGTGCCCGTGCCCTTGCCGCCACCGGCGGCCAGCGTGGAGCCCGGCAACGGCCTGGTGGCCGCCGCGCGTGAGCGCGCCCAGGCCGCGCGCGAGCGGGTGCGGCCGCTGGCCTCGCTGGTGGCGCCCAAGGTGGACGTTGAATACCGCCAGCGCCTGTCAGACCGCACCACGCCGGCCAGCACCACCACCGAGCGCTTCGGCTGGACGCTGAGCGCCCGCTGGGACATCCCGGTGGGCGGTGAAAGCGTGGCCCGCCGCGCCGAAGGCGAGCGCCGTGCCGAGGCCGCCGCGGCCGAGGCCGAGCGCGTGCTGCGCGCGGTGCAGTCCGAGCTGGTGACGCTGCCGCCGCGCATCGCCCAGGCCCAGCAGGCGATGGCGCAGACCGAGCGCCAGATCGAGCAGTACGGTGCCCTGGTGCGTGCCGGCGAGCTGCAGTTCGAGGCCGGCCGGCGCACGCTGCCGCAGCTGGTGCAGCTGCACGACAGCCTGTTTGCCGCCGAGCAGCGCCGCATCGATCAGTCACACCGCCTGCTGCAGGCGCGCCTGCGACAGCTGGCGCTCAGCGGCGCGCTGCTGCCGGCGCTGAACCTCGAGAACTGACGCCACCCGCAGGGCGGATTGGCGGGCCGGCCTGGCAGCGGCCCGGCGCCTAGACCCCGCGCGGCGGGTGCGCGCTGAACCAGGCGCGGGCGTCGGCGGTGTCTTGCGCGATGCCGGCGCGCAGCGCGTCCAGCGAGGCGTACTTGCGCTCGTCGTGCAGCTTGTGCATCAGCTCCACGGTGATGGTGCGGCCGTAGGCGGCCTCGCTGGGCAGCGTGGCCGGCCAGTCCAGGCAATGGGTTTCCAGCAGCACGCGGCCGGCGTCTTCCACCGTGGGCCGCACGCCCAGGCTGGCCACGCCGGGCAGGGGCTTGTCGCCCAGGCCGCGCACCTGCACCACGAAGATGCCCTGGGCCGCCGGCTTGGCGTGGGCAAAGCGCAGGTTCAGCGTGCGAAAGCCCAGCTCGCGGCCCAGCTTGCGGCCGTGCACCACATGGCCGCTGATGGCGTAGGGCCGGCCCAGCAGCGCCGCGGCGCGGGCCATGTCGCCGGCGGACAGCGCCTCGCGCACCGCCGAGCTCGACACACGCAGGCCGTGCACCTCGTAACTCATCATGCGTGCGACGTCGAAGCCATGGCGCTCGCCCAGCGCATCGAGCATCGTGTAGTCGCCGGCGCGGCGGGCGCCGAAGCGGAAATCGTCGCCCACCAGCACGTAGCGCGCGCCCAGGCCCTGCACCAGCACGCGCTGCACGAAGTCTTCGGGCGCCAGGCCGGCCAGGGCCTCGTCGAAGCGCAGCACCACGGCCTGGTCGACGCCGCAGCGCTCCAGCTCCTGCAGCTTGTCGCGCAGCGTGGCGATGCGCGCCGGCGCCAGCTCGGGCTTGCCCAGGCGCGCGGCGAAGAAGTCGCGCGGGTGCGGCTCGAAGCTCATCACGCAGCTGGCCAGGCCGCGGTGGCGGGCCTCGCTGATCAGCAGCGCCAGCATGGCCTGGTGGCCGCGGTGCACGCCGTCGAAGTTGCCGATGGTCAGCGCGCAGGCGGCGGCGCGCTGCGGGTGGTTGAAACCTCGGAAGACCTTCATGGACACGATTATCCGGCGGCCGGCAGTGACTTGCCGCCGCCCTTGCCCGAGGCCAGCAGCGCGGCGCGCTCGGCGTCCGTCACGAAGCGCCACTGGCCCGGCGCGGGGTCGGCCACGGCCGGCGGCTCGGGCATGTGGATCGGGCCGAAGCCGCTGCGGTGCAGGGCCTCGCAGTGGTTGCCCACCGCCGCCACCATGCGCTTGACCTGGTGGTACTTGCCCTGCACCAGGGTCAGGCGCAGGTGCTGCGGGCCGATGATCTCGCAGCCCTCGGCGCGCACGGCCACCGGGTCGTCGAGCAGCACCACGCCCTCGCGCAGGCGCTTGACCTGGTCGTCATCGACCGCCCGCGCGGTGTGCACCTCGTACACCTTGGGCACATGGTGCTTGGGCGAGGTCAGGCGGTGGATCAGCGCGCCGTCGTCGGTGAGCAGCAGCGCGCCGGTGGTGTCCTGGTCGAGCCGGCCCACCGGCTGCACGCCGCGGGTGCGCAGTGGCGGTGGCAGCAGCAGCATCACGCTGGGCCAGGCGCCGGGTTTTTGCGAGCACTCGTAGCCAGCCGGCTTGTTCAGCAGCACCAGGGCCGTGGCCTGCACCGGCCAGGCGCGGCCGTCCACCTCCAGCACCAGGCCCTCGGGCGGGTACAGCGCGCCGGGGTCGCTGACCACCTCGCCCGCCACACGCACCAGGCCTTGCTCGATCAGGCCGGCGCACACGCGGCGGGTGCCGTGGCCCTGGCTGAACAGCAGCTCGTCCAGGCGCTGCGGGCGGGCGGGCTTGGCGGGCTTGCTCATGCAGCGGCCCTCATTCGTGCAGCTCGATCATGGTGACATGCCCCTCGCTGGCCGGCCAGGGCCGGGCCACGATGCGCTCGGCGATGGCGCCCGAGCGGAATTCGGCCACCACCGGACGGTCCAGTGCGCTGAGCAGCTTCTTGCTGCTGGACACGCCGGCCACGCCGGGTGGGATGCCGGGGGCGGCCGCGCCATCCAGCAGCACCGTGTCGCGCGGCAGGCCGAAGAAGCCGCGCGGGCGGCTGAAGAACACCACCGCCGCGGCCTGGGCATCGGCCTGCAGCAGGCGCTCGGGCCGCAGGTGCAC
>CAYPDO010000051.1:0-14171 GCA_964409495.1 uncultured Bordetella sp. | reverse complement strand
CGAATCTGTCGGGGCCCACCAAAAACTTCCTGGAACCCTGGGGGTCCAGGATTCGAAAGCCACCGCGTGGTGGCTTTCGACTTTCTGGCGCGGCCGCGGCGGCGCAGCGCCCCAAGGCGCTCAGGGTGCGGCCGTTGGGGTGCCGGGCGGCAGGTTCTGGCTCAAGGGCATCGCCAGCTCGAACAGCGAGCCTTCACCCGGCGTGCTGCTCACGCCGATGCGCCCGCCCATGCGCTCGGTGAGTTCGCGGGCGATGTACAGGCCCAGGCCGGTGCCGCGCACGCCGTCGTCGGTCTCGGCGCGGAAGAACTTGGTGAACAGGCGTTCCAGCGTGGCCGCGTTCATGCCCGCGCCGCGGTCGCGCACGCCGATGCGCGCCAGTCCGGCGCCGGCATCGACGGCGATGCTCACGGTGACCTTGTCCTTCGAGTACTTCAGCGCATTGCTGATCAGGTTCAGCAGCACCTGCACCAGCTTGCCGCGGTGGCCCACCACCTCCACATCGCCGTGCTGGGCATGCAGTTCCAGCCGGCCGGCCAGCTCGGGCGTGCCGAAGGTCTTGACCACTTCCTGCACCACCGGCGTGATCGGCAGCGCGCGCACCGGGATCTGCCAGTGCGCCTGCGACTCGATGCGCGACAGGTCGAGCAGGTCGTTGAGCAGCTGGCTCAGGCGCAGTGACTGCTGGTGGATGCGCTCGACCAGGTCGCGCTGGGTGTCGGCCGACATCGGCTGGGTGAGGATCAGGCCCGAGTAGCCCTGGATGCTGCCCATGGGCGTGCGCAGCTCGTGCGCGGCGGTGGCCAGGAACTCGCGCTGCATCTCGTGCAGCTGCACTTCGGCCGTCACGTCGCGCAGCACCAGCAGGCTGGCGCGGTCGGCCATGTTCTCCTGGGCCTTGCGGATCTCCACCACGCGCGCCTTGGGTCGCGCCAGCCGGCACTGCAGCACCGGCGCGCGCTCGAGCTCGCGCTCGATGTCGAGCTGGCGGTCATGGCACAGCGCGCCCAGCATCTCGAAGAACTTGCGCCGCCCCTGGCCCACCGCGTACACGCCGGTCAGCGCCTTGAAGGCGGCGTTCTGCAGGCACACCAGGCCCTCGCCGTCGAAGGCCACGACGCCATTCGGGTTGTCGTGGTGAACGGCATGCAGCATGTCGGCCTGGCGCGACAGGCGGCCGATCAGCTCGCGCGTTTCCGACACGTCCACCATCACCGCGATGAAGTGGGTGAGCAGGCCGGTCTCGGCGTCGTGCACCGGCCACACCGAGATCTGGTTCCAGAACTTCTGGCCGGCCTTGCGGAAGTTGGCCAGCGTGGCGGCGCCGGCCTTGCCCTCGCGGATGGCCTCGGCCAGCAGCTCGGCGCCGTCCTGGTGGTTCTCCATGCCCTGGAAGAACTTGAACGAGCGGCCCAGCACCTCGTGCTCGGCGTAGCCGGTGATCTCGGTGAACTTGCGGTTGACCAGCACCATGGGCTTGTGCGGCTGGGTGGCATCAATGACCACGATGCCGCCGGCAGTGAGGTCCAGTGCCTGGTCGCGCAGACGGTAGAGCTGGCCGTTGCGCACGTTGTCCGTGACATCGGTGAACGAGCCGCGCCAGGCCACGGCCGCATCGCCATGCACCGGCTCGAGCCGGCCGAGCTCGACCCACAGGATCTCACCCTGCGCGCCATGCAGCGGCTGGCGCTGGCGCCGCGTCAGCAGGTCGGGCGTGCCGTGGCGTGACTGCTCGAACACGCGCCGCAGGCGCTGCGCGCTCACCGCGGGCATGAAATCGGGCAACTGGCGGCCCAGCGTGTCGGCCACCGCATGGCCGGTCAGCGCGGTCCAGCTGGTGTCGATGCTCAGCACCTCGTGGTCATGGCCGAGCGTGAACTGCACATGCCGCGGCGCGGCGCTGGCGGTGGACACCTGCAGCGGCGGCGTGAAGTCGTCGTCGACATGGGCCAGGCTGACCAGCGCGCGCCGCTCTGCCGCACCTGGCTCGCGGTAGGCCACGGCCAGCTGGCTGACCGCGAGCATGTAGTTCGCGGGCCGGCCGTCCGGTCCGGGCATGCTGATGCGCCAGGCGCTCGACACGCCCGAGCGCAGCACCTCGCCCAGGCGCTCCACGCACAGCGGCGGCAGGCCGGCGGCGACGAAGGCCGAGTCGAAATCGCCCTCCGGCGGCAGCGCCAGCACCTGGGCCATGGTCTCGTCGGCCAAGTGCAGCCGGTAGTGGCCGCTGGCCGCCAGCGACATCAGGAAGACCGACGGGGCGCGGTGGGTGTTCATACGGCAGGGGACGCAAACAGGCTGCCGGCAAAGCGCCGGCAGCCCAGCTTCTGCAGCCGCCGGAAGGCGGCGTCGCTGGCCACGCCCTGGGCCACCACTTCCAGGCGCAGCGCCTTGCCCAGCGCCACGACGGCCTTGCAGATGCCCTGCTGGTCGGCATCGCGCTCCACGCCGGCCACGAAGCGTGCGTCAATGTGCAGCGCGGCCAGCGGCAGGCGGCGCAGGTCGGCGATGGCGGCCTGGCCGGCGCCGAAACTGTCGATGGCGAACTGCACGCCCAGCGCGTGCAGCGCCGCCAGCCGGGTCAGCGCGGTGTCCAGCTCGGCCTGGCGCGGGATCTCGGTGAGCCCCAGGCGCAGGCGCGAGGCTGGCGCACCGCTGTCGCGCAGCGCGGCCTGCACCAGGGCCACGAAACGCGGGTGGCGCACCAGGCCGTGGCCCACGGTGAGATCCAGCGTCCATGACTGCGAGGCCTGCGAGGCCGCCCACAGCGCCAGCTGGTCACAGGCCTGCTGCAGCATGTACTGGCCCAGCGTGGCCGCCAGGCCGCGCCGCTCGGCGGCCTCGATGAGCTCGGCCGCGGGCAGCCAGCCGCGCTCGGGGTGTTGCCAGCCGGGCCGCGCCTGCTGGCCCACGGTGCGGCCCTCGGCGTCCACCTGCACCTGCAGATCCAGGGTCAGCTGGCCGGTGGCCAGCGCATCGCGCAGCTCCAGTTCCAGCCGGGCATCGGCTTCGGCCACCTGCTGCGCGCCGGCATCGTAGAAGCGCCAGCCGTTGCGTCCGGCACTCTTGGCCTGGTACATGGCCAGCTCGGCCTGCTTGAGCAGCTCGTCGGCGGCCTGGTAGTCGCGCCCGTCGTGGAACATCGCGACGCCCACGCTGGCCGACCCGCTCCACACCTGGCCCGACAGCTCGAAGTCCTGGCTCAGGCGGCTGACCAGGTCTTCGGCCACATGCTGGCAGCTGGCGGCGGCCTCGGCCGGCCGGGCGCTCAGCGATTCGAGCAGCACCACAAACTCGTCGCCGCCCAGCCGCGCCACGGTGTCCTCGCGGCGCACACCGGCGCTCAGGCGCCCGGCCACCTGACGCAGCAGCTCGTCGCCGGCGTAGTGGCCGGCGCTGTCGTTGAGGGTCTTGAAGTGGTCCAGGTCGAGGAACAGCAGCGCGCCGTTGTGGCCGAAGCGCGCGCTGGCCTGCAGCGCATGGTGCAGGCGGTCGGCCAGCAGCTGGCGGTTGGGCAGGGCGGTGAGCGTGTCGTAGTGCACCAGGCGGTGCAGGCTGCGCTCGGTGTTCTTGCGCTCGTCAAGCTTGCGGCTGATGGCCACCCAGTGGGTGTTGTGGCCGCTGGCGTCGGCGATCGGCCCCACCGTGATCTCGGCCCAGAACGGCTCGCCGAGCTTGGTGTAGTTGATCAGCTCCACGGTGGCCGACCGCCACTGGTCGATCGCCTCGCGCAGCTGTGCGGTGACGGCGCGGTCGGTCTCGGGGCCCTGCAGGATGCGCGGCGTGCGGCCCAGCACCTCGTCGCGGCTGTAGCCGGTGGCGTCGATGAAGGCCTGGTTGACGTACTGGATGCGCTCGCCGGCATCGTCGCCCGCGCGGGCGTCGGTGATGACGATCATCTCGCTGAGCCGCTCCATGCACGAGGCCAGCATGCGCAGATCGGTCTGCATGCTGCGGCCACGGTGCAGCAGCATGGCCTCGGCCAGGGTCTTGGCGATGTCGGCGGCGAGCTCGCGGTCCTCGTCGCGCCAGGGCAGGGCCTGGGGCTGGCCCTGGCGCAGCAGCAGCAGCACATGGCGGCCGCTGAGGTTGGGCAGCGGCGCGGCCAGCGCGGCGCGCCAGGGCCGCCAGGCGTCGGCGGCCTCGGGCGGCGGAGCGGCCAGCGTGTCGCTGCACCACAGCGCCACATCGCCGCCGGTGCGCTGCGCGGCCAGCTCGAGCAGCGGCTCGGGCACGGCCGGGCGCAGCACCCAGTGGCCGTCGAGCATCAGGCCCACGGCGTCGGCGGCCAGCGGCGCGCACAGCTCGCCCAGCAGCAGGCCGGCGCTGGCGTTGAAATCTGGGCTGGCCGCCAGCGTGCGCAGGGCCCGGCTGAGCGTGTTGCGCGAGGCCAGCTGTCGATCGGCCGCGTCACGCCTGTGCTGGGCGGCCAGGCGCGCCAGCGTGGTCTCGGCCACCAGCGCGCACAGCAGCTGGGTCATGCGCAGGCGGTCGGGCGAGGGCAGGCGTGGCTGCGGGTGCAGGCACAGCGCCAGGCCCCAGGGCTGGCCCTGGTCCAGCAGCAGCATCGACAGCGCGGCGCGCGCGCCCTGGGCGCGCAGTGCGGCCAGGTGCTGCGGCGAGGCCGGCCGCAGCAGGGCGTGGCCGGTGTCGAGCTGACCGCCGGGCGTGTGCGCATGCAGCGGCACGCTGGCGGCCTCGGTGTCGACCACCAGGTGCAGCAGCTGCTGCGGGCAGGCACTGCGCAGCTGCGGAGGCATGTCGGCGGCCGGCAGGTGGCGGCCGGTGGGCCGTGGGCCCCAGGCGGCATCCGAGGCCTCGGCCATCACCTCGCCGCCGCCGTCGGGCAGCAGGCGGCAGATCAGCACCCGGCCGTAGCCGACGAACCGTCGCAGCTGCTCAGCGCAGGCCTGCAGGTAGGCGGGCAGGCCGTTGCGGCGCGTGAGGCCGCCGAGCGTGCGCACCGCCTGTTCCAGCTGCAGGGCTGTTTCGCGGTGCTCATGCACTTCGGTCGCGGCTGCGGGCAGGCCTTCGAGCAGCACCAGCGGGCCCTGGCGGTGGGCCACCAGCTCGTAGACGGGCAGGGTGTCGCCCTGTGCAAGCCAGGCCAGGCGGAACGGCGTGGGCGCGCCCGCGCCCACGGCCGCCAGGCGCGGCAGCAGCGTGGCCGGCGGTTCGGTGGTGAGCGCGGCCAGGTTCCCGGGGGGGGCTGCCAGGCCCAGCGCGGCGGCCAGGTTGGCCGACTGGAAGCACAGCGCGCCGGTGGCCGGATCGCAGGCCAGCAGCAGGCCGTGGGCCTGGATGGCCTGTTGCGGCGCGTCCGGCCCCGGCCCGCCGCCCGGCAGGGCATGCTGGCCATCAGCATGTGCGCAGCGGGCCGCCTCGGCCGCCGCCACCACCGCGGCCGGCGCAAACGGCGTCATCGCGCCGCTCCGTCAGCCGGCGCGCGGGCCACTTCTGCAGCGAGGAAGGGCAGTTCGTCGTGGGTCATGCCGTGGCCAGTGCCCCCTGCGTTGCAAGGGTGGATTGGCGCTGCCGCCGTGGCCGGAACCACGGGCGATGCGATACGGCAAGCATCGTGTCAGTGCGCTGGCCTGGACTATCGGCAGCGCGGCGGGCGACTTGAGCACGGCGCCCTGCGCCGGCGGGCGTCAGCCCAGTGCGTCGGCCCAGATCGTGCGCGCCCAGTTCCAGGCGAAGCGCCCTTCCTGCGCGGTGGGGCCGGCCGACAGGCCGCCCGAGCCGGCCACGGTCTTGAAGGTCTTTTCCGCCGCCACGTACTCGTGCACGCTGGCCACGTGGATCACACGCTGGCCGTCCACGAAGCTGTAGCAGGTGTTGGTGAGCATCGGTGCCGGGTTGACCGGCTGGCCGGCCAGCTGCGCCACGATGGCCGCGGCCGCCACCTTGGCATGGCTGTTGGCCATGTGGCCGCTCTTGGGCATGGCCGGCGCCACCTGGATCGCGTCGCCGATCACGTGGATGTCGGGGTGCACCGTGGAGGCGAAGCTCTGGAAGTTCACGCCGGCCCAGCGGCCGTTGACATTCGCCAGGCCGGTGTCGACGGCGATGCGCCCGGCGCGCATCGGCGGCAGCACATTGGCCACATCGGCGCGCACATCCTCCTGCAGCTCGAAGCGGATGCGGCGGCCATCGGCGTCCACGCCGGCCACCTTGTGCTGCGGGCGGTATTCCAGGATGCCGGCGTACTGCTCGGCCCACAGCGCCTTGAACAGCGCGCCCTTGCTGGTGACATCGGGGTTGGCATCGAACACCAGCACCTTGCTGCGCGGCTTGGCGGCCTTGAAGTAGGCGGCGATGACGCTGGCGCGCTCATACGGCCCCGGCGGGCAGCGGTAGGGCGCCTCGGGAATGGTCAGCGCATACACGCCGCCATCGGGCATGGCCTCGAGCTGGCGGCGCAGCGCCTGGGTCTCGGGCCCGGCTTTCCAGGCCTGCAGCACGCGGCCGGCCTGCTGCGCGGCGCGCAGGCCCTCCACGCTGTCGAGCATCAGCTCGATGCCGGGCGACAGCACCAGCTTGTCGTAGCCGATCTCCGGGCCCGAGGCCAGCTGCAGCGTCTTGGCCTCCGGGGTGATGCGCGCCACCGCGTCGCGCACCACGCGCACGCCGTGGCTGCGCGTGAGGGCGGCGTAGGGCACGGTCAGCTCGGCCAGCGTGCGGTGGCCCGAGAGCACCAGGTTGCTCAGCGGGCAGCTGACGAAGGCCTCGTGGGGCTCGACCAGCAGCACCTCCAGCTGCTGGTCGGAGAACAGGCGCAGGTACTTGGCGGCGGTGGCGCCACCAAAGCCGCCGCCCACCACCACCACGCGGCTGCGCGCCGGCAGGGCGGGGCTGGCACAGCCGGTCAGGCCGCCGAGCAGCGGCAGGCCCATCGGCAGGGCGGCAACGGACATCAGGGTGCGGCGGTTCAGGCGCATGGCAGTTTTCGGGGCGGGGGTCAGCGCGGGCGACGCGAGAAGTAGCCGGCCAGGGCTTCCAGCTGCGCATCGCTGTAGCCCTTGGCGATCTGGTGCATCACCGTGGCCGGGCGCTCGCCGCGCTTGAACTGCAGCAGCAGCTCGTGCAGGCGGCCGGCACGCTCGCCGGCCAGGCCCGGCACCTCGCTGTCGGGCAGGGCGCGGCCCTCGGTGCCATGGCAGTTGGCGCAGGTGGCGGCCAATGCACGCAGCGCCAGCGGCTCGGCGGCCGCCTGGGCCTGGCTGGCGCCGGTGGCCAGCGCCAGCGGCAGCAGCGCGAGCAGCGGGCGGTTGATCAGGTGGCGCATCGGTGAAGCATCGCTTTCTGCGAGGAGAGGTCCTGACAGCGGCCGGCGCGTCGGCGGCGGCAGGCCGCGACCGCCCCGCGCGCAGAACATTCGCAGCGCGAGCATATGACAGCTGGCGCCAGGTCTTGACGCAGAGCAGGCGCATCAACCAAGCGGCAGCCGGGCAGACATACAGCTTCACCTGGCCACGCTAAGGTCAGGTCATGACTTCCCGCCATTGCCGCCACACCCTGGTGCTGGGCCTGGCCCGCACCGGCGCGCTGAGCGCCATCACCTGGCTGGCCGGCTGCGCCACGGCCACTGCACCACCGCCCGGGCCGCCCGCCGCCGCGGCGCCGCCGGCCTGGCAGCAGGCCGCTGCTGGCAGCGCGCCCGCCACGGCCGTGCCCGAGGCCTGGTGGGCCGAACTGGGCGACGCAACACTGCAGCGCCTGATCACGCTGGCCGAGCGCCAGGCGCCCGACCTGCGCACCGCCGGTGTGCGGCTGCGCGAGGCGCGGGCGCGCCAGGCGCTGGCCGAGGCCGGACGCGGCCCCAGCCTCACGGCCGGGCTGACGGCATCGCGCAGCCGCAGCAGCGCGGCCACCGGCAGCGCCCGCACGAGCGAGCTGTTCGACGCCGGTTTCGACGCCAGCTGGGAGCTCGACCTGTTCGGCCGGCTGCAGGCTGGCGTGGACGCCGCCGAGGCCGCCACCGCCGCCACCGCGGCGGCCTATGGTGACGCGCTGGTCACGCTGCGCGCCGAGGTGGCGCGGCAGTATGTGGCGCTGCGCGGCCTGCAGGCGCGGCAGGCCGCGGCCGTGGCCAATCTGGCCCTGCTGGCCGAAACCGCGCAGATGGCCGCCTGGCGCGCCCAGGCCGGCCTGGCCAGCACGCAGGACGTGGACCAGGCCGATGCCAGCCGTGACCAGACCCGCGCGCAGCTGGCGGTGCTGGGCGGCAGCGTGCTGGCCGCGCGCCAGCAGCTGGAGCTGCTGGTGGGCGTGCAGCCCGGCACGCTGGCCGCCGAGCTGGACGCGCCGCAGCCGCTGCCCGACCTGCCGGCGCGCGTGGCGCTGCCGATCCCGGCCGACACGCTGCGCCAGCGTGCCGATGTGCGCGCCGCGGCGGCGCAGTGGCAGGCCGAGGCCGGCCGCAGCGCGGTGGCCCAGGCCAACCTCAAGCCCCGTCTCACGCTCAGCGGCAGCATCGGCCTGCAGGCGCTGACGCTGGGCGCGCTGGGCGACGGCGCGATGGGCTCGGCCGTGGCCGGCCTCACCGCGCCGGTGTTTGACGCCGGCCGCCTGCGTGCCACGCTGGCGGCCCAACTGGCCGCACAGGACCGCTTCGCCATCGCCTACCAGCGGGCGGTGCTGGCCGCGCTGACCGAGGTGGAGGCCAGCCTGGCCACGCTGGCCGGGCGGCGCGCGCAGGTGCAGGCGCTGGCGGCCGCCAGCGCGTCGGCGCGCCAGGCCGCGACGCTGGCGCAGGCGCGGCACGACAGCGGGCTGATCGACTTGCGCGCCGTGCTCGAGGCCCAGCGCAGCGCGCTGACGCTGGACGACAGCCTGGCCGGCGCCCGCGCCGATGCGCTGGCCGCCTGGGTGGCGCTTTACAAGGCCCTCGGCGGCGGCTGGGACGGGCGCGTGCCGGCCGCCGGCACGGCCCCGGACGCCGATGGCCATGCGCTGCCCGAACCCATTGACGAACCCCAGGCCGTGGCCGCCCAGGCCGCAGCCACGGCAGGAACAAACCCATGAGCGACATTTCCACCGCCGCCAGCGGCAGCGCCGCGGTGGCCGACGTGATCGGCACCGGCAGCACACCGGCCCGCCGCTGGGCCCGCTGGCTGCTTGGCAGCGTGCTGGTGCTGGCCCTGGCGGGCGCCGCCACCTGGTGGTGGCAGGGCGGCGGCCGTACCAAGACCCTGCTGTACCGCAGCACACCGGCCGCGCTGGGAACGCTGCGCGTGGGCGTGTCGGCCACCGGCAACCTGGAGCCGATCAACCAGGTGAACCTGGGCAGCGAGCTCTCGGGCACCGTGGAGGCGGTGCTGGTCGATGACAACGACCGCGTGAAGAAGGGCCAGGTGCTGGCCCGCCTGGACACCGCCAAGCTGCAGGACGCGGTGGCCCGCAGCGAGGCCGCGCTGGCCCAGGCCGAGGCCCAGGTGGCGCTGGCCCGGGCCAGCACGCTGGAGGCCCGCGCCGGCCTGGCGCGGCTTGAGCAAGTGCGGCAGCTGTCGGCCGGCAAGCTGCCGGCGGCCGCCGAGATCACCGCCGCCGAGGCCGCGCTGGTACGTGCCGTGGCCACCGAGGCCAGCGCGAAGGCGGCAGTGCAGCAGGCCGCGGCCGCGCTGCGCACCGACCGCACCAACCTGGGCAAGGCGCAGATCCGCTCGCCGATCGACGGCGTGGTGCTGGCGCGCGAGGTCGAGCCGGGCCAGACCGTGGCCGCCAGCCTGCAGGTGGCCACGCTGTTCACGCTGGCCGAGAGCCTGGCGCAGATGCAGCTGAAGGTGAATGTCGACGAGGCCGATGTCGGCCAGGTGAAGGCCGGCCAGGCGGCCAGCTTCAGCGTCGATGCGCATGCCGGGCGGCGCTATCCGGCCAGGATCGTACGGGTGGGCCTGGGCGCGACCACCACCAACAACGTGGTGTCCTACGCCACGCTGCTGGAGGTGGACAACGCCGACCTCAGCCTGCGCCCGGGCATGACCGCCACCGCCGACATCACCACCCTGGTGCGCGAGCAGGCACTGCTGGTACCCAATGCGGCGCTGCGCTGGTCGCCACCGGCTGCCGCCGCGGCCGCCAGCGGCGCTGGCCAGGCGCCCAAGGGCAACCTGGTCAGCAGCCTGATGCCGCGCCCGCCCGGGGGCAGCACGCGCCCGGCCGGCAGCGGCGCGGCCAGGGGTGCGGCGCGCAGCGCGCAGCAGACCGTGTGGGTGCTCGGCGCCGACGGCCGGCCGCAGCCGGTGCCGGTGACCGTGGGGCCCAGCGACGGCAAGCTCACGCAGATCACCGGCGGCGCGCTGCAGGCCGGCCAGGCCGTGATCACCGACAGCGTGGAAGCCATGCCATGAGCGCCACCGCCGACACCGCGGCGCCGCTGATCGTGCTGCGCGGCGTGACCAAGACCTATGGCAGCGGCAACACCGCGTTCCAGGCCCTGCGCGGCGTGGACCTGACGGTGCGGCAGGGCGAGTTCGTGGCCGTGATGGGCCCCAGCGGCTCGGGCAAGAGCACGGTGATGAACATCCTCGGCTGCCTGGACACGCTGAGCAGCGGCAGCTACCGCTTTCGCGACGTGGCCGTGGAGGGGCTCGACCGCAACCAGCGCGCGCGCCTGCGCCGCCACTACCTGGGCTTCGTGTTTCAGGGCTACAACCTGCTGGGCCGCACCTCGGCGCAGGAGAACGTCGAGCTGCCGCTGCTCTACCGCGGCGAGCGCGCGGCCACGCGCCACCGCGCCGCCCGCGACGCGCTGGCCCAGGTGGGCCTGGCCGGCTGGGAGCACCACACGCCGGCCGAGCTGTCGGGCGGGCAGCAGCAGCGCGTGGCCATCGCGCGGGCCATCGTCACGCAGCCGCAGGTGCTGCTGGCCGACGAGCCCACCGGCAACCTCGATACCCAGCGCAGCCAGGAGATCATGGACCTGATCGCCACGCTCAACCGCGAACGCGGCATCACCGTGCTGATGGTCACCCACGAGCCCGACATGGCCGCCTATGCGCGCCGCGTGCTGCGCTTCGTCGATGGCCGGGTCGACAGTGACCGGCTGCAACCGCCGCTGGCGTCGCCGGCCGCGGCGCTGGCCGAAGGAGGGCGCTGATGCTGTGGAGCACCTTGCTGCTGGCGCTGCGCGCCATCCGCCGCAACCTGCTGCGCTCGATGCTCACCACGCTGGGCATCGTGATCGGCGTGGCGGCGGTGGTCACCATGGTCACGCTGGGCCACGGCGCCACGCAGTCGGTGGCCACGCAGATCTCCAGCCTGGGCAGCAACCTGCTGATCCTGCGCGCCGGCCAGCGCCCGGGGCCCGGGGCGTCGCAGGGCGCACCGCCGCTGAAGCTGGCCGATGCCGAGGCCATCGCCGCGCAGATCGACGGCGTGCAGGTGGTGGCGCCCACGGTGGCCAAGGGCGCGACGGCCATTGCCGCGGCCAGGAACTGGAGCACCCAGGTCACCGGCAGCACCAACGAGTACTTCACCGCCGGCAACTGGACGCTGGTGGCCGGCCGCGAGTTCAGCGACACCGAGCTGCGCGCCGGCAGCGCCGTGTGCGTGCTGGGCGACCGCGTGAAGCGCGAGCTGTTCGGCAGCGGCAACCCGGTGGGTGCCGAGCTGCGCATCAAGGATTTCAGCTGCGAGGTGATCGGCCTGCTGGCGGTCAAGGGCCAGGGCGCGATGGGCAATGACCAGGACGACCTGGTGGTGATGCCGCTGCGCACCGCGCAGCGCCGCCTGACCGGCAGCACCGACATCGGCGGCGTGCTGGTCTCGGCGCGCGATGCCGACGCCACCACCCGGGTCAAGGCGCAGATGGAGGCGCTGATGCGCGAGCGCCGCAAGATCGGCGAGACCGCCAGCGACGACTTCAACGTGCTCGACACCAAGCAGCTGGCCGACACGCTGTCGAGCACCATCCGCATCATGACCACGCTGCTCGGCGCCGTGGCCGCGGTCAGCCTGCTGGTGGGCGGCATCGGCATCATGAACATCATGCTGGTCAGCGTGACCGAGCGCACGCGCGAGATCGGCATCCGCCTGGCCATCGGCGCGCTCGAGCGCGAGGTGCTGCTGCAGTTCCTGATCGAGGCCATCGTGCTGTCGGCCTTCGGCGGCCTGCTGGGCATCGTGCTGGCGGCGCTGGCCAGCATCGGCCTGTCGCAGGTGCTGGCGCTGCCGTTCAGCTTCCAGCCGCAGATCAATGCGCTGGCCTTCGTGTTCTCGGCGGCCATCGGCATGATCTTCGGCTACTTTCCGGCGCGCCGCGCCGCACGGCTGAATCCGATCGAGGCGCTGCGCCACGAGTAGCCGCTGCGGGGCGGTGCTGGCGCTGGCGCGGCGGGCCGGCGCTTGCGCGATGATGCGGCCATGCGCATCTTCCACCCCCTTGCCGGCCTGGCGCTGGCAACACTGCTGCTGGCCGCCGGCTGCAGCGTGCTGCGCCCGGCACTGCCCGCCCCCGGCCAGGACGAGGCCGCCGCCGTGGCCACGCTGGGCCCGCCCACCGCCCGCTACCCGATGGCCGACGGCGCCACGCGGCTCGAGTTCGCGCGCGGGCCGATGGGCCGCGAGACCTTCATGGTCGATCTCGACGCCCGTGGCCGCGTCACCCGGGCCGAGCAGGTGCTCGACCTGTGGCACCTCCAGCGCGTGCGCGACGGCATGGGCCGCGACGAGTTGCTGCGCCTGCTGGGACGGCCCGGCGAGCGCCAGCGCGAGTTCCGGGACCGCGAGACCTGGATCTGGCGCCATGCCAACAACGACTGCCTGGTGCTCGCGGTGACGCTCAGCGCCCAGGGCCGCGTGATCCATGGCGGCGCGCTGATGCCCGATCCGCGCTGCGAGCTGCCGTCGCCGCGCTGAGCGCCCTTCATTCCTTCCTCCAGCCTGTCAAACCATGAGCACCAGCGTTCTGCACGGCATTCCCAACTGCGACACGGTCAAGCGCGCCCGCGCCTGGCTCACCGAGCACGGCCATGCGCACCAGTTCCATGACTTCAAGAAAGCCGGCGTGCCCACCGGCGCGGCCGGGCTGGACGGCTGGCTCGCCAGTGTCGGCTGGGAGCGCCTGCTCAACCGCCAGGGCAGCACCTGGCGCAAGCTGGACGAGGCCGTGCGTGCCGCGGTGGTGGACGCCGCCAGCGCGCGTGCGCTGATGCTGGCCCAGCCCAGCGTCATCAAGCGCCCGGTGGTGGCCTGGTCCGATGGCGCGTTGACCGTGGGCTTCGACGCCGCCGAGTTCGCCCGCCACCTCTGAGCAGCGCACACCCAGCGCCGGCCCAGGCGCCGCCACCTGCGCGACAGGGCGGCCTGGGCCGCGCTGCCAGAATCTTCGGCAGACCTGAGCCCAGAACCCGAGGAGACCCCGCATGGAACAGCGCGTGCGCGTGACGATCGACGAGGCCGGCGTGGCCGAGGTGGCGCTGACCCGCGCCGACAAGATGAACGCGCTGGACGCGGCGATGTTCGACGCCATCGCCGCCGCCATCACGCAGCTGAAGAACGAGCCGCGCGTCCGCGTGGTGGTGCTGCATGGCGAGGGCCGGGCCTTTTGCGCCGGGCTGGACATGGGCCGCTTCGCCAAGATCGCCGGTGGCGCCGACGGCGGCGTGCGCGACCTGCGCGCGCGCACCCACGGCATCGCCAACTCGGCGCAGTACCTGGGCCTGGGCTGGCGCGAGCTGCCGGTGCCGGTGATCGCGGCAGTGCAGGGCGTGGCCTTTGGCGGCGGCCTGCAGCTGGCGCTGGGCGCCGACATCCGGCTGATCGCCCCCGATGCCCGCATGAGCGTGCTGGAGATCAAGTGGGGCCTGGTGCCCGACATGGCCGGCGTGGCGCTGATGCGCGGCCTGGTGCGCGACGACGTGGCGCGCGAGCTCACCTACACCGGCCGCGAGCTGGTTGGCGAAGAGGCGGTGCGCCTGGGCCTGGCCACGCGCGTGGCCGCTGATCCGCTGGCCGAGGCGCGGGCCATGGCCCGCGCCATCGCCAGCCGCAGCCCGAGCGCCATCCGCGCCGGCAAGCGCCTGATGAACCAGGCCAGCGAAACCCTGGACGCCAGCGCCGCGCGCCTGCTGCAGGCCGAAAGCGACGAGCAGGTGGCGCTGATGGGCGCGCCGCGCCAGATTGCCCTACTCACCGCCGCATTTCATGCCCTCAAACCGCAGGGCGAA
>CAYPDO010000050.1:0-14184 GCA_964409495.1 uncultured Bordetella sp. | reverse complement strand
GCTACGAACCGCCACCAACCTCGCCGGAGCGCCTACCGCGCGAGCGGTTTAGTCCCCCGCTGCAATGCTGTCGTCAAAGTCACCCGCCCGTTTGGACGATTCCCGTCCAGAACCGCCTGCATCCAGCCAGGCCTGCCCATCGGCCGACGCAGCACCTCGTTGCCCGAGAACCGGCCCAAAGCCCTGCGCTACTGCTTCGTCGCTGCCCCTGTTCGATAGAGCCAAGGCCTGAACAGCCGCGTGAGCTGTGGCGCCACCAGCCAGGTCATGGCTGCGACAACCACGGCGGTCATCAGCGCCACGCGGGGCAGCAGCGGCCAGGCGCCCAGCCACGGGCCCATGACCAGGAACACCGCGTACACGGTGGGGCAGATGCCCAGCCAGGTGACGATGGCCACCTTCCAGCGCGGTGGCTGACCCAACGGCAGCGTGTGGCGGGGCTGGAACCAGTGCGCCAGGCCGGAGACATGGCGGATCGACGGTTCGCCATCGATGTGCGGCGCCAGTGCGGCCAGCCCCAGGGCGCGGGCAGGCGAATCCTGCCAGGCTTGCAGGCTGGCGGCGCGGTCGAAGGCCAGCACCACGTGGTACAGGCCATCGTCGGCACCGGGCTCCTCGCCGGGGTGAACCAGCGACGAGCCGAGATAGCCCGCAAAGCTGGCGGCCACCTCCATCAGCTGGCGGCACAGGCGCTCGAACTCGGCGTCGTGCCCCGGCTTCACCCGACGGCTGATCAGCACCGTGACGGCGTGCTCGGCAGACTTGTCCATCGTGCGGCGGGGCCGGGGTTCAAGCCAGGATGGGTGCGGCCATCCGCAATCAATCCGCTATCAGGTCTTGGCGTCTTCGGCCGGCGGGCCGTACAGCTTGCCGGCGCCGGCCCAGTCGCTGGGCGCCACGTCTTCGAAGATGATGTAGATGTACTCGGCCGGCGTGCCGGTGTGCTTGACGATGCTGTCGGTGATGTCGGTGGCCACCTTCTGCTTGGTGGGGGTGTCCTTGCCTTCAAACCAGCTGACGCGAACGACGGGCATGTGTTCTCCTTGAATGCACCCGGGGGTGCAAGATGCGATGGCCACCAGCTTAGGTGGGCGCGGATGCCCCGGGAAGGCGCTGCGCGGCCAGCCTGGGTTTCCTGCGCGGATAGGATCGCGGCGTCATGAGCCAGCTCGATGCCCTGACCTGCATCCACACCTTCGTGGCCGTGGTGCGCGCCGGCAGCTTCACCCAGGCCGCCGAGCGCCTGGGCCTGACCACCTCGGCCGTGGGCAAGCGCATGGCCCGGCTGGAGCAGCACCTGGGCCTTCCGCTGTTCCACCGTGGCGGCCGCCAGATGCGGCTGACGTTGGACGGCCAGGCCTATTTCGACAGCTGCGCCAGCGCGCTGGACCAGATCGCCGCCACCGAGGCCGCGCTCACACCGCAAACCCGCGTGCTGCAGGGCCGCGTGCGGCTGGACATGCCGGTGGCCTTCGGCAAGCGCATCGTGCTGCCGCTGCTGCTGGACATCGCGCGCCAGCACCCCGGCCTGCTGCTGACGATGAACTTCAACGAGGCCACGGTGGATCTGGTGCGCCAGGAGGTGGACGTGGCCATCCGCTTCGGCACGCTGGACGACAGCAGTCACCTGGTGGCCCGGCGCATCAGCCGCCAGACGCGCCTGATCTGCGCCGCGCCGTCCTACCTGGCCGCGCACGGCATGCCGCAGGTGCCCGAAGACCTGAACGGCCACCGCTGCATCGTGGGCACGCTGCAGGGCCCGCCCACGGCCTGGATGCTGCGCGAGGTGCCGGGGCAGGATGACAACGCGGCGCTGCGCCAGTTCACGCCGCCGGCCAGCCACCAGTTCAACGATGGCGAGGCCATCATCGACGCGGCGGTGGCGGGCTACGGCCTGTGCCAGATGCCCTCGTCGCTGCTGCGCCAGCCGATTGCGCGCGGTGCGCTGGTGCCGGTGCTGGCCGCCTGGACCGGCACGCCGGTGGATGTGCATGTGATGTGGTCGCGCCATGCCACGCTGAGCCCGCGCATCCGCTTCGTCGTTGACCAGCTGGTGGCGGCCGGCGAGCGCGGCGCGCTCGACTGACGCCCCGCCGCGCTCAGCCCGGGCCGAAGGCCTGGACGGCAAAGTCGATGAAGCTGCGCAGCTTGGGCGTCACGCGGCGGTCGGGCGCATACAGCAGGTGCAGCGGCCGGGTGGGCACCGGGTGGTCAGGCAGCAGCGCCACCAGCTGACCGCTGCGCAGCGCCGGGCCCACCACCTCCAGCGGCTGCAGGATGATGCCCAGCCCGGCCACCGCAGCATGCAGCAACGGCTCGCCATGGTCGGCCAGCATGCGGTTGTGCACCGGCACGGTGACACGGCCCTCGGGGCCGTCGAAGCTCCAGTGGCTGCGCAGCTCGGTGTGCGAGAAGCCCAGGCAGACATGCTGCTGCAGATCCTGCGGATGCCGCAGCGGCGGCTGCGCGGCCAGGTAGGCGGGCGCTGCGCACAGCGCCAGCCGGTAGGGCGCCAGCGCACGGCCGATCAGCCCGCTGTCGTGGAGCTCGCCCACGCGAAACACGGCGTCGTAGCCCTCCTCCACCAGGTCGATGGCGCGGTTGTTCAGCGTCAGCTCCACCTGCACCTGCGGGCAGGCGCGCATGTACTCGGGCAAGCGTGGCGCCAGCGTGTTCATGCCAAAGCTCACCGGCGCGTTGATGCGCAGCCGGCCGGTGGGCAGGGCCTGGGTCTCGGCCGCCAGCTGCTCGGCCTGGGCCAGCTCGTCCAGGATCAGGCGCGCACGCTCCACGTACTGACGCCCGAAGTCGGTCAGGCTCTGGCGGCGGGTGGTGCGGTGCATCAGGCGCACACCCAGGTGCTGCTCCAGCGCCAACACATGCTTGCTGACGAACTGGGCCGACATGTCCAGCGCATCGGCCGCCGCCCGGAACGAGCCCAGGTCCACCACCTTGACGAACACGGACATGCTGGTGAATCGATCCATTGAAAACAGTTCGTGGCGAATGAGGCAACGGAGTGTCTATTTATCGCGGATCGTTGGCAACAGACACTGGGACATGCGCATCAAAAGCCTTTCCTCTCTTTCCTTCGCACTGGCCGGTCTGTTGCTGGGCGCCAGCGCCGCCAACGCGCAGACGGCCGCAAACAGCCCCATTCCCGCGGCAGCGGATGCCGGCGCCCGCGCCATGCTGGCGGGCGGCGCCGGCGGGTTTGCGGTCGGCAGCGGCCGCCAGGGCGTGCTCACGTCGGTGGCCTACTTCGGCGGCATGGCGCCCGGCACGGCCTACCCGATCGCCTCGGCCTCGAAGTGGCTGGTGGCCGCCACGCTGCTGACCCTGGTGGACGAGGGCCGCGTGTCGCTCGACCAGCCGATTGCCACCTGGCTGACCGGCCTGGGTGCCGACGCCGGCCGCATCACGCTGCGCCAGCTGCTGTCGCAGACTGCGGGGCTGGCCGGCGCGTCGGGCGAGTTCTACGACATTGCGCAGGATCACCGCATCACGCTGGCCGAGTCGGCGCGCGACATCGCGCGGCGTCCGCTGGTCAGTCGGCCAGGCGAGGTGTTCGCCTACGGCACCGGCGGCTTCCAGCTGGTGGGGGCGGTGGTGGAGGCCGTCACCGGCCAGCGCTGGGCCCAGGCCTTTGACGAACGCATCGCACGGCCGCTGGGCATGACGCACACGCGCTGGATCCACCTGCGCCTGGACAGCAGCGACGAGTTTCCGGCCGCCGAGACCTTGAACCCGGTGCTGCAGGGCGGCGCGGTGAGCACGCCCGAGGACTACCTGCGGTTCCTGGCCATGCTGTCGCAAGGCGGGCGCCATGGCGGCCGCCAGATCCTGTCGCAGCAGTCGGTCGACGCGATGCTGACCGACCAGACGGCCCGCGCGCGCATGACCCCCACGCCGGCCAGCGTGCTGCCACTGGCGCACTACAGCCTGGGCAGCTGGTGCGAGACCTGGGATGCGCAAGGCGCCTGCCAGCGCAACTCCAGCATCGGACTGTATGGTGTGTACCCGTGGATCGAGCGGAACACCGGCCGTTTCGGCGTGGTGTTTCCCTACGTCCGCGACAACGCCTTCCGCTTCTGGCCGCAGATCGAGGCGATCCGCAACGCGGTCAGCGGGTGATCAGGCGGCTGCTGCGCGCCGGCCTGCCGCGCTGATGCCCGGCGCCGAGACCATGCCGCCGATGCGCGTTGACAGATGGCGGGCGGCCGCGCCCAGCGCCTCGGTGACCTCGGGGATGGACTTGCGCTGGCTCTGGTCGATGCGCTCGGCATACGGCACGGTGAGTGCCGCGATGGCGCGACCCTGGGTGTCCAGGATGGGAAAGCTCACCGCATACAGGCCGCGTACCTGCACGCTGGGGATCGACTCATAACCCGCCGCGCGGATGGACGCCAGCGTGCGCTCGAGCTGCGGGTCGGCCTGTGCCGGGCGGCGCTGCAGCGACTCCTCGATGCGCAAGCGGCGCGTCTCGTCGTCCTGGAAGGCCAGCAGCACGCGGCCCGAGGCCGAGATCAGCACATCCAGCTCGGCCCCGGCGCGCACGGCAAAGCCCATGCCGCTGGGTGTGTCCACCTTGCACAGCACCACCTGCTTGCCCTGGCCGTACACGGTGAGGTGGCAGGACTGGTCCAGCTCGCTGGCCAGGCGCTGCATGATCGGCGTGGCCTCGAACAGCAGCCGGTGCGTCGGCGGGTTGACGTGCGAGAGCTCGAACAGCTTGGTGGTGATGCCGTAGGTGTTCTCGTCGACCAGGCTCAGGTAGTTGCGGTTCACCAGGCAGGCCACCATGCGGTAGATCTCGCCCACGCTGCGGCCCAGGCGCTGGGCGATGTCCTTCTGCGTCAGCGGCTGCTCGCTGCGGCACAGCGTCTCCAGGATGTCCAGGCCCTTTTCCAGCGCAGGGGCCGAGTAGGAGCGGCCCTCGGCCTCGGTCGCGGCTTCGGGCGGGGTGTCGTCGACGTTCATGGGGCTTTCCTGGGCAGATCGGGCACGCGCCTGCGGCTTTGCGCGGCGGGGCGATTGTCGTGCAGGGCCCAGCGGGTTGAATGCCACTGCGGCCCCTCAGCCCACGGCGGCCGACTGCGCCGCGCCCTGGTCGAACATGGCCTGGATGGCCTCGGCCGTGTGGCCCAGCTCGGCCAGCAGCGCGCGCGTGTCGGCGCCGCGGGGCTGGGCCGGCGTGCGGCGGTCGAGCGTGGCGTCGTCCACGCGGATCGACGCTCGGATCGACGCGGTGCGCCCCTCTGTCGGGTGCTGCTCGTAGTCCAGCAGGCCCACGGCCTGCAGGTGCGGGTCCTGGGGCAGGCTCTCCAGCGTGTGGCAGGGCTGCACGGCGATGTCAGCCGCCAGCAGGATCTCCAGCCACTGCGCCGTGCTGCGGCGGGTGAGCGGTGCGCCGCGGATCTCGAACCACTCCACCACATGGCGCGCACGCCCGGCCACGCTGGCAAAGCGCGGGTCATCCAGCAGGGCCGCGCGGTCGGTGGCCTTCAGGAAGGCGCGCACCTGGGCATCGGTGTTCACGGTGAAGGCGATCCAGCCATCGGCCGTCTGCACCGGCCGGTTGTGCGGGCTGAGCAGGCGGCGGTCGCCCGGCGGGCCCACCGGCGGATCGAAGCTGTGCTGCGCCAGATGCTCCTGCAGCACGAAGGCGGCCATGGTCTCGAACATCGGCACCTCGATGCGGCTGCCCTCGCCGGTGGCCTGGCGCCGCAGCACCGCGGCCAGGATGGCGCCGGCGGCGATCTCGCCGGCCACGTGGTCGCAGATCAGCATCGGCATGTAGGCCGGCTGGCCATCGCGCGCCTGCATCAGGCCGGCCATGCCGGTGGCGGCCTGCACCACGCTGTCGTAGGTGGGGCGGCCGGCATAGGGCCCGTCGGTGCCGTAGCCGGTGATCAGGCAGTACACCTTGCCAGGGTGGCGGGCGCACACCGTGTCCGGATCCAGGCCCAGGCGGGCCAGTGCCTGCGGGCGCATGTTGGCCACGACGACATCGGCGGAGTCCACCAGCTGCTGCGCCACGGCCAGCGCGGCCGGCTGCTTCAGGTCGAGGCAGATGTTGCGCTTGCCGCGGTTCAGGTGCAGGTAGGTGCCCGAGTGCTGGCCGGTGGGCGACAGGCCGCCCAGGCCACGCATCAGGTCGCCCTCGGGGCTTTCCAGCTTCACGATCTCGGCGCCGTACTGGCCCAGGCGCCAGGTGCACACCGGGCCCACCACCACGCTGGTCAGGTCCAGGACCCGCAGGCCCTTCAGGGGTTCGAAGCTCATCGGACATCCACCTCCATTTCCACGGCCACGCGCGGCTGGTCGTCCCAGGCCTTGAGCAGCCAGCGCCCGTCCACCTGATCGGCGGTCAGGGTCATGACCCGGTTGCACAGCAGCGGCGCCACATGGCGCACCGTGATGCGTGACGGCTGGACGCCCAGCTCACTGCGCAGGAACTCGGTGAGCAGCAGCGTCGACAGCCCGCCGTTGACCACCAGGTCGGCAAAGCCTTCCACCTGCTGCGCGTGCTGGCGGTCCAGATGGATGCGGTGCGAGTTGAAGCCCAGCGCCGAGTACTGGAACAGCAGGGTCTCGTCGGGCACCACCGTCTTGCGGTGCGCCGCGTCGATCACGGCGCCTGCCGCAGCAGACGCCGGGGGCGCAGTGGCAGCGGAAGAGGCCTGGCCCGCCGGCGTGGCCGGCAGCAGCAGGAAGGTTTGCGTTTCCACCAGCGCCGGCGCTTCGGCCGGGCCCACATGCAGCGCATGGTCCAGCGTCACCACGGCCATCGGACCGGCGGCCGTGGTTTTGGGGCGCACGCTGCGCAGCACGCTGCGGCGCTCCACCGGCACGCCCACCGGAATGTCGGCATGGAACACCACCTGGCGTCCGCCCAGCATCAGGCGCGGCAGGCCCAGCGCGGGCATCGGCACGCCCAGGCCCGGGAAGCCGTCGCTGCGCAGCGCCGAGCGCGGCGTGTCGGCCCCCATCAGCACGAAGTGCCAGCCGCGCGGCAATTCACCGGCGGCCTCCAGCGGCGCCGGGTCCAGGTCGAGCATGGCCGCCACGCGCCGCAGCGTGGCGCGGGTGCACAGCTCCTCGCGGCTGACGGGCTCGGGCAGCGTTGCTTCCAGGGGCATGGCGGCGGGCTGGTCGGTGCCGCCGGCAGTTCGTGCAACTTCGATCATGGGTGCAATTTCTTGTGCATGGATGAATCTTACTGGCCGCAGCGGCGCGAAGAAAGGCGCAATTCGCCGGCCTAGGTACTTTCACCTATGCAGTCTTGACTTCACTGATGAATCGCTTAAGGTGTGAACCGGTGACTGCGACAGCGCCCCCGGCTTGGCCGCCGCGGCGTCCCTCACCCCCCGTTCCACCGACCAAGGACCGCCATGAAATTCCAGTTCCACCACATGAACCTGTGCACGGACAACCTGCCCCGGCTCACCAAGTTCTACAAGACGCTGTTCGACCTGGGCACCATCGCCGACGCCGAGCACACCGTGGTCAGCGGCAACCGCGAAGACCGCGCCTACACCGGCGCGGTGGACTTCCTGACCGATGGCGCGATCGAGTTCCACTGGGCCGAGCGCGACCTGGACACGGGCTTCAAGATGAAGAAGTTCGTCAACCCGATGGGCCACGGCCACTACTGCTTCCGCACCGACGACATCCAGGGCTTCATGCGCCGTTGCGACGAACTGGGCATCCGCTACTCCGACTACGGCTGCTGGGCCATCCCCGGCTGGCACCAGGTCTTCCTGTACGACCCTGACGGTCACTGCATCGAAGTCCATCAGCCCGGCGTGTTCAACCGCTGAGCCCGGCCCGCCCCCGCACGCCGACCACCGAGACCAGGAGACAACCGACATGGACCGCCACCCGCAAGACCTGACCCCCGACACGCCCGCGCCGACCCACCCGCGCCGGCGCCTGCTGCAGCAGCTGGGCAGCCTGGCCGCCGCCTCGCTGGCGCCCGGGCTGGCATGGGCCCAGGCCGGTAGCAAGCACACGATGAAGATCGCCATCTCCATCCCGGAGAGCCATCCCACCACCGCGGCGCTGAAGGCCGCGTGTGCCGAGATCCTGAAGGAATCGGGCGGCCGGCTGGCCATCGACGTGTACCCCAACGGCCAGCTGGGCAGCGACACCGACACCGTCTCGCAGGTGCGTTCCGGGGCGATCGACTTCGTCTGCACCGCCGGCACCATCTGGGGCAACCTGGTGCCGGTGACGTCGATCAACACGGTGGCCTTCGCCTTCCCCGACTACGCCACGGTGTGGAAGGCCATGGACGGCGAGCTGGGGGCGCACATGCGCGCTGCCTTCGACAAGGTGAACCTGGTGGCGGTAGGCAAGGTGTTCGACCACGGCTTCCGCCAGATCACCCACTCGTCCAAGCCGGTCACCTCGCCCAAGGACCTGGCGGGCATGAAGATCCGCGTGCCGGCCAGCCCGATCCTGACCTCCCTGTTCAAGGGCCTGGACGCGTCACCCGCCACCGTGCCCATCGGCGAGCTCTACACCGCGCTGCAGACCAAGGTGGTCGATGGCCAGGAGAACGCGCTGCCCACCATCGACGCGACCAAGCTGTACGAGGTGCAGAAGTTCTGCACCTACACCTCGCATGTGTGGGACTGCTTCACGCTGGTGGGCAACAAGCGCAGCTGGGCTGCCCTGCCCGAGGACCTGCGCGCCCTCGTCACGCGCGTGATGGACGCCCACGCCGTCAAGCAGCGCGCCGCACACGAGGTGCTCAACGCCTCGCTGGAGACCAAGCTCAAGGCCACCGGCATGCAGTTCAACAAGGTGGACGGCAAGCCCTTCCGCGAGGTGCTGCAGAAGTCGGGCTACTACACCGACTGGCAGAAGAAGTTCGGGCCCGAGGCCTGGGCGCTGCTTGAGAAGTACAGCGGCAAGCCCGCCTGATTCTCGCCCCCCGCCAGCCGGCGCGCCCTTGGTGCGCGCCGGCCGCATCCCTTGCCAGCCCCGCCGCGCAGGACGCCATGACGCACGCCATCCCCACGCCCGACGTGGCCAACAACAAGGCCGACACCACGGCCGACAACACGCCCGAGACCGCGGCGACCGCGGCCCACGCCGCCCTGAATCGCACCCTGGCGCGCTGGATGGCGCCGTTGGAGGCGGTGTGCGCCGCACTGATGGCCGCAATCGTGGTGATGCTGTTCAGCGGCGTGGTGGCGCGCTATGTGTTCGGCCGGCCGATCACCTGGATCGACGAGGCCGTCTCGCTGGCCTTCATCTGGGTGGCCATGCTGGGCGCGGTGCTGGCCATGCACCGCAACGAGCATCTGCGCTTGTCGATGTTCGTCGACCGCATGCCGCCCGGCCTGCGCGATCTGGTGCATGCTTTTGCACTGGCGGCCATCGCGGCCTTTCTGGCCGGCCTGATCGGCCCGGCCATCGAGCATGTGGAAACCGAGTGGATCATGGCCACGCCGGCACTCGAGATCCCCGGCGGCATGCGCGTGGCGGCCATCGCCAGCGGCCTGGTGCTGATGCTGGCCATCGTGGCGATCTACGCGCTGCGCACGGTGTCGCCCCGCAACCTGCTGATCGCGGTGGTGGGCGTGGCGGTGTTCGCCGGCCTGTGCAAGCTGCTGTCGCCCGCGCTGGCGCAGCTGGGCCTCGTCAACATCCTGATCTTCCTGGCCGGCCTGGTGGCGCTGTGCCTGGTGGCCGGCGTGCCGATTGCCTTCTGCTTCGGCTGCGGCGTGATGAGCTACCTGGCCTTCACCAGCACGGTGCCGCTGGTGGTGATCGTCGGCCGCATGGACGAGGGCATGGCCAACCTGGTGCTGGTGTCGGTGCCCATCTTCGTGCTGCTGGGCTGCGTGCTCGATGCCACCGGCATGGGCAAGGCCATCGTCGACCTGCTGGCCTCGCTGATCGGCCATGTGAAGGCCGGCATGTCCTACGTGCTGCTGGGCTCGCTGTTCATCGTCTCGGGCATTTCGGGCTCCAAGGTGTCGGACATGGCCACCGTGGCCCCCGCGCTGTTTCCCGAGATGCGCCGCCGCGGCAACAAGCAACCCGAGATGGTGGCCCTGCTGGCCACCGGCGCGGCCATGGCCGACACCGTGCCGCCCAGCATCGTGCTGATCGTGCTGGGCTCGGTGGCCGGTGTGTCGATCGCCGGCCTGTTCGAGAGCGGCTTCGTGGTCGCCATGGTGCTGCTCACGGTGCTGCTGCTGCTGGCGCGCTGGAAGGCGCGGCATGAGCAGACCGGCGCCGTCGCCCGCCCGACGGCCCGCATCATCGGCCGCCTGGCCCTGGTGGCCGCCCCGGCGCTGGTGCTGCCCTTTCTGATCCGCAGCGCGGTGGGCAGCGGCGTGGCCACCGCCACCGAGGTGTCGACCATCGCCGTGCTCTACGCCATGCTGATCGGCCAGGTGTTGTACGGCGGCATCGGCCTGAAGCGCCTGTACGCCATGCTGGTGGAAACCGCCGCACTCAGCGGCGCCATCCTGCTGATCTTGGGCACGGCCTCGGCCATGGCCTGGGCCATCACGCAGAGCGGCGTGGTGCAGCACCTGTCGCAGTTCCTTACCACCCTGCCCGGCGGCTGGATGGCCTTCATGGCCGTGACCATCGTCGTGTTCCTGGTGCTGGGCTGCCTGTTGGAAGGCCTGCCGGCGGTGCTGCTGCTGGCGCCCATCATGTTCCCGATCGCCAAGAAGCTGGGCATCCACGACATCCACTATTCGATGGTCATCGTCTGCGCCATGAACGTGGGCCTGATGATGCCGCCCATCGGCGTGGGCTTCTATGTGGCCTGCCGCATCGGCAATGCCAAGCCCGACGATGCGATGGTGGCGATCTGGCCCTACATCTCGGCACTGATCGTCGGCGTGGTGCTGATCGCCATGGTGCCGTGGTTCTCGACCTTCATGCTTTGAATCGGCCGGACCCCACCCCATGCAACCCACCCTGAACCTCTTCGTCACCGGCGCCTCCGGCTACATCGGCGGCACGCTGGCCCGCAGCCTGATGGCCGATGGTCACCGCGTGCGCGGGCTCACGCGCTCGGCCGACAGCGCCCAGCGCCTGGCTGCGCTGGGCATCACGCCGGTGGTCGGCACGCTCGATGACACCGCGCTGCTGGCGCACGAGGCGCGCGCCGCCGACGCGGTGGTGCACACCGCCAGCGCCGACCATGCGCCATCCATCGACGCCCTGATCGAGGCGCTGGCCGGATCGGGCAAGGCGCTGGTCCACACCAGCGGCGCCAGCGTGGTGGGCGACGACGCACGCGGCCTGGCCGCCGGCGACCGCCTGGTCGACGAGGACAGCCCGATCGTGGTGTCCGCCGTCAAACAAGCACGCCGCGACATCGACCTGCGGGTGCTGGCCGCCGCGGCGCGCGGCATCCGCAGCGTGGTGATCTGCCCCAGCCTGATCTACGGCACCGGGCGCGGGCTCAACCCGCACAGCGTGCAGATCCCCTTCCTGGCCGAGCAGGGCCGCGCGCTCGGCCGCGTGCCGATGGTCGGCACCGGCGCGCCGGTCTGGTCCAACGTGCACCTGGACGACGTGGTCGACCTGTACCACCTGGCATTGAACCGTGCGCCGGCCGGCGCCTTCTACTTTGCCGAGAACGGCGAAGCCTCGTTCGCCGAACTGGCGCGCGCCATTGCGCAGCGCCTGGGCCTGCCCGGCACGGTGGCGGTGCCCGCCGACGAGGCTGCCGCGCGCTGGGGCGTGCCCCGCGCCCGTTTCTCGCTGGGCAGCAACTGCCGCGTGCGCGCCGCACGCGCCCGGCGCGAACTGGGCTGGGCGCCGCAGCATGCGTCGGTGTTCGACTGGATCGCCAGCGAACTGCCGCTGACTTCTCCTCCCTCCTCCTCTGCCTGAATCCCATGCTGCTCCAAGACAAGGTTTGTGTGATCACCGGTGCGGCCTCGCTGCGCAGCATCGGTTACGCCACGGCGGAACTCTTCGCCGAGCATGGCGCCAAGGTGGTGGTGGTCGATGTGCTGATGGACGAGCCGGTGCTGGCCGGCATCCGCACCGCGATCGAGACCCGCCTGCAGCGCCGGGTCACGCTGCACGGACTGCAGTGCGACATCAGCCAGCCCGAGGCCTGCGAGGCCATGGTGCGCGAGGTGCGGGCCCTGCACGGCACGGTGGACTGCCTGGTCAACTCGGCCGGCATCGTGCGCTCGCTGCCGCTGCTGGAGATCAGCCCGCAGGAGCTGGACCGCATGCTCGACGTCAACCTGAAGGGCACCTTCTACCTGTGCCAGAGCGTGCTGAAGGTGTTTGTCGAGCAGCGCGCCGGCACCATCGTCAACGTAGCCTCGCTGGCCGCGCAGCGCGGCGGTGGCCTGGTGGGCGGCCCGCACTACGCGGCGTCCAAGGGCGGCGTGTTGAGCCTCACGCGCAGCATCGCGCGCGAGTTCGGCGCGCTGGGCATTCGTGCCAACGCCATTTGCCCGGCAATGATCGACACGCCCATGCTCGACGGCCTGTCGCCCGAGCGGCTGCAGGGCATCGTCGACAGCATCCTGCTCAAGCGCATCGGCAGCACCCGCGAGCTGGCCGGCGCCTGCCTGTTCCTTGCCTCGGAGCTGTCGGGCTTTGTCACGGGCGCCACGATCGATGTCAACGGCGGCACGCACATCCACTGATCCTCGGGGCGCCGCCCCGGCCACACCAGCACTCCGCCTTGTCATGAAGCCAGAGATCCACTTTCTCCCGTATGAAGCGCTGCCGGAGATCGCGCGCGGCAACGGCATCGTCAACCATGTCATCGCCAGCCGCAGGATCGGTGCACGGGCGATCCACACGGGCCTGAGCCGGCTGCCGGTCGGCGTGCCGGCGCCGCCCCACTCGCACAACGCCGAAGAACAGGTCACCGTGCTGGAAGGCACCGTGAGGATCCGGCTCGGTGACCGCGAGCAGGTCTGCGGTCCGCTGGACTCCACGTTCATCTCCGCGGGCGTCGAGCACGAACTGGTCAACGTCGGCGATGCACCCGCCCTGGTTCTGGTGGTCTACGGATCGCCCGACGTCAACCGCACCTTCACGGCGACCGGCCAGACCGTCGAGATCGGCTCGGACGGCGACCGGTTCACCGCCTGACTGTCCAGACCCCACCCGACTCCAAAGGGCTCATCATGATTCTCGAAGTTGCCGACATCCGCATCACGCCTGGCCAGCAGGCGGCGTTCGAGGAGGCCGTGCATCGCGGCATCCAGACGGCGATCGCCCCGTCCAAGGGCTTTCGCGGCTACCAGGTGCGCCACAGCATCGAATCGCCCGAGCGCTACCTGCTGCTCCTCGAGTGGGAGACCCTCGAGGACCACACGGTGGGCTTTCGCGGATCGCCGGCCTACGCGCAGTGGCGGGGCATCGTCTCGGCCTACTTTGCGCAGGCGCCGCAGGTCGAACACTTCACGGTGACGACGGCATGAGCGCGCCGACCGGGGCCATGGATCGGCCGCTGCGCGACTTCTCGGACTGCCATGTGGGCATCATGGCGATGCTCGATGAACTGACCTCGCTCACGCGGCAACAGACTTCGCCTGCGTCGCGGCGCGAAGCGGCAGGGCGTACCCGGAGGTTCTTCCGTGACGTAGTCACCGCACACCACAGTGAAGAGGAGTCCGATCTGTTCAGCGCAGTCCTCGCCGACGCGAAGGCCGGCGACGAGCGCGTCCAGGTCGAATCGCTCGTCAGCCGGCTCATCGCCGAGCACCGCCGCGTCGAAAGCCTCTATGCCGAGCTGGCGACCGCCCTGGCGGCGATCGACGGCGGAGCCGACGTGGTGCTCGATGCGGCGGCGGTCAGCACCCTGGTGACGGCGTACCGCGACCATGCGCGACTTGAAGAAGAGGTGTTCCTGCCGCTGGCCCAGACCATCCTCGGCCGCAACAGCGACCACATGGCCGCACTCGGACTGTCGCTGCACATCCGGCACGCCTCCGAGGATGTGCGCCGGCGCTTCGGCTTCATCTGACCGCGTGGCGGGTCACACCCGCTCGATCACCATCGCGATGCCCTGCCCCACGCCGATGCACATGGTGGCCAGCGCATAACGCCCACCGGTGGCGTGCAGCCGGTTGACACAGGTGGTGGCCAGGCGGGCGCCGCTGGCGCCCAGCGGGTGGCCCAGCGCGATGGCGCCGCCCCAGGCATTGACGCGCACGTCGTCGTCCT
>CAYPDO010000049.1:9649-14217 GCA_964409495.1 uncultured Bordetella sp. | reverse complement strand
TGGTAGTCGCGCACCGGGCGGCCGCGGTCGTTCAGGCCCTTGATGCGCGCCTGCAAGGCCTCGTAGGCCTGCTGGTCGGCGCGGATGGCCGCGTCGCTGATGCGTTGGGGCGCGGGCGTGAGCTGGGTGGCCTGGGCCAGCACGGCGCCGGGCAGCAGGGCCGCAAAGGCTGCAGCCGCCAGGCAGGAACGGGTGAGGAACTTCATCGGGGATGTCATCGGTCGAGACTCCGGTTGACCTCGCGGTCACGGCTCTTGAACAGGTTCTCGTCGAACTTGAAGCGCAGGCGCAGGTAGACGCCGGAGCGGGTGTATTCGTAGCCGGCCAGGTCGGCATCGCCGGCAAAGCCGGTGGCGTTGACGCCGGCACTCAGCCACAGGTTGGTGCGCAGCAGGTAGCCGGCCTCGACACCGAAGGCCGTCTGCCGCGCGCCATGCTGGCCGATCTGCGCGGCGGCCAGCGCGCCGATGTCCCAGCGCTCGGTGATGTCGTAGGTGATGCGGCCCGACAGCAGCTGGGCCTTGAAGCGGTCGGTCACGCCGGCTTCAAAGCGGTCGGTCTGCCACTTGCCCGCCACGCGGCCGGTGAACCACCAGGGCCGGCTGGGGTGCCAGTCGGCATGGGCCGAGGCGATCCAGGCCCGCGTGCGCAGCTCACCCACCGCGGCATTGCTGGCATCGCGCTCGAGCTTGTATTCGATCCTGGCCAGCGCGTTGACGCGGTTGGTGTCGGTGTCGCGGTAGGCCAGGCCGAGCTGGGCGCGATCCTGCAGCACGTCGCCACGCGCGGCATAGTCGGTGCGCAGCAGGTAGTTGCGGCCCAGCAGGGTCCAGTCGCGGTCGAGCTTGCGCGCCACCGTCAGCTGCCACAGCGTGGTGGTGAAGGCCTCGTTGTCGGCAGTGCGCGTCAGGTCGCCCGAACGGCGCAGTTCCAGCCGCGTGCCGGCGCGCCACAGCGGGTGGGCCGTCCAGTCGAGTGCGGCGGCAATCGCCTGGGTCTTGGCAGTGTTGCCCGACAGCACGTTGACCTGCTCGTAGGCGCCGGTGGCGCGCCAGCCCTCGGCAATGTCCCAGCCCTGGCGCACGCCCGAGGCCAGTTGCAGGTCGCGGCCCGAGACGGCGTCGCGCAGCCGGTATTCGCTGAACAGCTGGGTGTCCTTCAGGTAGGTGGAGTCGACACCGAAGGCAAAGGCCGAGGCCGAGCGCCCGGTGTCCGACACGCCGGCCATCTGCACCCAGCCGCTCTGGCGCTCGTAGCGGCCATACAGCCGCGTGCGCTCGGCCACCTGGTAGTCGGCGCCCAGCGCGATGCGGCGGCGCGTGTCGCCCGAAACACTGCCCTCGGCCTCGGCGCCCAGGCGCAGGCGCTCGCTGGCGCGCCAGCCCAGGCCGACGCGCGCGGTGTCGCTCTTGAGCGCCGTGCCGGTGGCCAGGCTGGTGGTGGCGGCCGTGAGGCTGCCCTGGGTGATGACCGGCAGGCCGCTGACCGGATCGAGCACGCTGGCGCCATAGCCCAGCGCGCCACCGGCCGAGCCGCTGGCGATGCTGCCGCTCAGGCCGGAGGTCAGGCCGAAGGGCGAGGTGATCACGCCATTGCCCTGGCTGCCCACGGTCTCGCGCGCGCTGCGCAGGCCGGCGTCGAGCGTGAGCTGCTCGCTGGCCAGCCAGCGCAGGCCCAGACCGGCCACGCTGCGGTGGCCGCCGCCGGTGTTGCGGTCTTCGCTGCGGTAGCCCTCGACATAGGCCTTCAGCTCGGGCGTGAGCTTGAAGCCGCCGAAGCCATAGGCCTCGCCGCGGCCGCCGCTGAGCGGCGAGCCGGGGTTGTTGAAGGCCGGCGACGAGCGGCCGGCCGACACCCGCGCCTCGGTGCGCTCGCCCTCGTGGGCGAACTCCAGGCGCGCGGCCTTGCCAGTCACTTCACCGCTGCGGCTGGCCAGCCCCGGCGTGACGTTCTGGTTGGCCGGGTTGGTGTTGACCGTGCTGGTGCTCTGCGCCGCCTCCAATACCAGGGCCGTGGCCGGGCCGATGCGCCAGGTGGCGTTGGCACTGGCCAGGTCATAGGGCGCCAGCGGGTTGCGGTCTTTCACCAGCGAGCCGCCCACTTCCAGCTGCTCGTGCAATTTGACCTGGGCATCGCCGCCCACGGTCCAGTACGGGTCGCCGCCCTGGTCCACTTCGTAGCTGACGCGCAGCGACACCGGGTTCAGGTTGTCATCGAGCGCGGGCAGGAACTGGCTGAGCAGAATGCGGCCCGAGAAGGGCTCGAAGCTGTAGTCGATCAGCCGCGCCAGCGCGCGCACGCTGACGATGCGCGAGGGCTGGGCGCGGTCACGTACCACCACCTCGACCTTCTCGCTGCCCTCCACCACCGCGCTGTTGCGCAGGCCGTAGGGCCCCGAGCCCTGGCTGGAGAACTCTTCCACCACATTGCGCAGCGTGTCCTGGAACACGAACAGGTTGCCGGCGAAGCGGCCCTCTTCATGGTGCAGGCGCAGGCCGGTGGCGCTGCGGTTCCAGGCGCCCAGGCTGCGCGCCTTCAGCGAGGCCACGGCGCCCTGCCCCAGCGGCTGCGAAAAGCCGTCGCCGGTGGCGAAGTCGCCGTACAGCGCGTAGCTCTTGCCCTGGTCGACGCGCACGAACAAGCGGCTGCCCGAGCGGGCATCCACGCTGCGCAGCGAGGCATCGCCATACACCGGGTAATACTCATCCGGGCGGATGTCGCGCAGCAGGCGGGCGCGGGTGTCCTTGTCGGAGTCGTAGCCGGCGGTCAGCAGCAGGTCGCCGCGGATCGTGCCCTTCAAGAAGAAGGCCGTGCGCGCACCGGCATGGGCCTTGCCACCGCGGAATTCACGCGCCCAGGACTCGATCTCCTGCTCGAAGGCATCACCGCGGCGCACCGGCGACAGCACGGTGCGGTTGCGGAAGTTGACGATGCCTTCCACCAGGCCGGTGGCCACCATCTGGCGCAGTTCGGGCACGAAGCTGATGGTGCCCGAGGCCTCGTGATCGCCGGCGCTGACGCGCACGCGCACGTCCTGCGCCTGGTCGGGCGCCAGCAGCGTGAAGCTGGCCACGCCGCCGCTCACCTTGAGCTGCACGCCGGGCACCGTGCGGTCGGCGTCCAGGCCGCGCGGGCCGGCTTCATCGGTGCGGGCGCCGGGCAGCAGCACGCGGCCGCCGGAGTGCTCGATGGTGGCAAAGGCCTCGCCGGTGAGCGGCTGGCCCTTGGCATCGAACAGGCGCACGGTGAGCTTCACCGGGCTCTGGCCATCGGCCGGCACGCCGTCGCGATCAACCTCGACCACGATGCGCTGCACGCCGGCATTGGCGGCGTAGTTCACGCCCTGGTGCTCGCCGCGGAACAGCACGCCGGGCTGGGCGTCCTGGCCGGGGATCTGCGGGTACAGGCGCGCATCGCCGGCCGACAGCGGCGTGTAGCGCACATCGGTGGGCGAGCCGGCCGGTGGCGCGCTGCTGGCGCCGGCCTGCGCCTGGGCTGGCAGCTGCGCCCAGGGCGCGGCCAGGCCGGCGGCCGCGGCGGCGGCCCATGCCAGCGGGCGGACCATCAGGCGCCCGGGCGCGCGCCGGGGTGAGCGTCGATCAGCGCGTGCCATTCGAAGCTCCGTTCGGCTGGGTGCTGGTCGGCGCCTGCGACGCGTCTCGCCCGTCGGGTGGCGGCCGGTTCATCGGCAGTTGCGGGGTGGGCACGTTGTTCTCGGTCTCGGTGCGCTGCGGCGCCGGCACGCTGGCCGGTGCCACCGTGCGCGGCTTGGGCGCCAGCTGGTTGGCACCATCGGTGCCCTGCTGCGGCGACGTGAGCGTGTTCAGGCCATGCGCCTTGCTGTCGAAGCGCAGCGCCGGGCCGCCCTTCTTCTCGGTTTCGGGCGCGCGCACCTCGCCCTGGGCGCGGCGGGCCTTGACCTGCTCGAGCACGGTGTTGCTGCAGCTGCCCTCGACGAAGTCGGCGCGGTGCAGTTCACCGGTCTTCAGGTCCAGCCACAGGCTGCCGGCATCGCCCAGGTTGCGGTTGCTGCTGGTGGTGAGCCGGCTGCCGCGCGGCAGCGTGGCCGGGTCGGCCTTGATCACATGGCTGCGCGGGGGCAGGCCGCAGACGCTGTACTTGCCCTCGGAGTCACTGATCAGCGTGCTGCCGTCGCTGACGACCAGGCGCACGCCGGGCACGCCCAGCTCCTCGCGGTCCTGCACATGGTTGCCGTTGCAGTCGACGAACACCTTGCCCAGCACGCAGGCCTCGGTGGCGAACACGCCGCCGGTCACGCGCACCGCATGGCGGCCCTCGTTGGTGGCCACCGCGCCGCCCACCGGCGAGAAGCCGGCGTCCACGCAACCCCGGTTCAGGCTGCAGCCATGGGCCCGGGCACGGTTGATGCCGTCACCCTGCTGGGCGCCCACGCCCACCCGCACGCGGTACTTCAGCACCGCCTGGCCGCTGGTGCCGATGGCGCCCAGGTTGAAGGCCAGCGTGGGCCCCAGGCCGCCTTGCGGATCGGCGATGGCCACACCGTCCACCGTGGCCGTGCCGCGGATGTAGGTGAAGCCGGCCGGCAG
>CAYPDO010000049.1:4003-9549 GCA_964409495.1 uncultured Bordetella sp. | reverse complement strand
CCGAAGAAGAACTGGTACAGGCCGTCGTCACCCACGGTCATCGCGATCGTGTTGCCGTTGATCGTGTAGCCGCCCACGGTGGCGCCGACGATGTGGGTCGTCGGGTTCCAGCCCGGGCAGTTGCCCACCGGCGCCAGCGTGACCACCGAGCCCGGCACCGGCGTGCGCGTGGCCGAGTCGTAGACCACGCCGCTTGGATCGACCGGCAGGCTTTGCTGCGTCAGTTCCTTGCCGGGGGCCAGCACCACGCTGAGCTGCGGCGCGTCACCCGATTTCACGCAGGAACTGGCCGTGCCGGCGGCCGGCACGCCGGTGGCGCAGCTGGCGCCCGACGAGCCCGGTGCCGTCTCGCCGTTGACCGGGAAGCCGAACACCACCTGCGACACCGGGTCGCGGAAGCGCACGGCGTATTCCACGCCGGGCACCAGGTCGGTGATCTTGTAGCTGCCATCGGCGGCGGTGTTGGCCGAAGCCACCTTCAGGCCGCTGGCCGGATCGATCACCTCCACCACCCAGCCGGGCAGGCGGCGGTCACCGCCATCGAGCGCACGCGTGGCGCTGCCGATGTCGAACCACACCGTGCCCGACAGCGAGGCGGCCAGCTGCACCGGCGCGGCGTCGCGGCAGGCGTTGTGCTCGGGCACGCTGCCGCACAGCGGCAACGCGCTCACGTCGCCGGCCAGGGCGGCGCGCTCGGCCGCGCTGGGGCGGCGCACGTCCAGCTCACCGCCGCCGTCCACCATCACCGCGTTGTTCACCGGCGAGGCGGCAGCCGCGTCCGCGCCCACCGTGGTGACGGCGGTGATCACATCGGCGCTGGTGGCGCCGACGCCGATCACCGTGCTGCTGCTGCAGCTGAAGCGCGCGGCACCGGCAGCGCCCGTGCACACCCAGCCGTTGCCGGTGGGCGTGGCGGCCAGCGTCAGCCCGGTGGGCAGCTGGTCGGTGACGGTGTAGCTGCCGCTGCTGGCCAGCTCACCCACGTTGCGCACGCTGATGCGCCAGGTGGCCGTCTTGCCGACGGTGAAGATGGCCTCGTCGTGCGTCTTGCGCACGCGCAGGTCGGGCGACTGGCCGATCTCGGCAAAGTTGTTGGCCAGGCTCTCGCCGCCCGGCGGCAGCACGATGGCGCTGATCGCGGAGGGCGTGCTGGTCTTGGCCGTGGCCGTGCCGCCCAGCGAGCCGACAAGGGTCTGGCCATTCAGCGTGCCGACTGGCTGGGTGGGCTCGGTGACGGTGTAGGTGCCCGGGCGCAGGCCCTCGAAGGCATACACGCCGTTGGCATCGGTGTTCACCGTGAGGTTCACCGCGCGGCCCATGTCGTCGCTGCCGGTCAGCACCAGCGGCACGCCGGGCAGGCCGCTCTCGCTGGCATCGATGGCGCCGTTGTCGTTGCCATCGCCCCAGACGCGGCCCGCGATGCGGCCAGCCTGCACCTCGCCGAAATCATTGCCGCTGGACACCTGGGCCACGCCCAGCGGAATGCCGCCGATGACGCTGGGCGTGCTGCCCCGGGCGCTGGCCGTGCCGCCGGTGCTGCCGGCGCGCACCTGGCCATCCACCGTGCCGGTGGGCTGGCTGGGCTCGGTGACGGTGTAGGTGCCGGGCGCCAGGTCGTCGAAGCGGTAGGCGCCGTTGGCATCGGTGGTGGTGCTGCGCGTCACCGGCTGGCCGGTGCTGTCGGTGCCGGTGAGCGTGAGGGTCACGCCGAACAGGCCGATCTCGGCCGGCTCGGCGATGCCGCTGTTGTCGGCATCGAGCCAGACGCGGCCGGTGATGGCGCTGTTGCTCGGGATCTCGCCGAAGTTGTTGGCGCTGGCGCTGGCGCCCGGCGTGGTGAGCACGATGCCGGAAATGGCGCTGGGCGCGGTGCCGGCCGCGCTGGCCGTGCCGCCGGCCGTGCCCGGCACGGCCAGGCCGTTGCGGGTGCCCGGCGGCTGCGTGGGCTCGGTCACCGTGTAGGTGCCCGGGCGCAGATCGGCCACGCTGTAGCCGCCATCGGCGCCGGTGACCACGCTGCGGCTGACCGCGGCGCCGGTGTCGTCGGTGCCGCTGATCTGCAGCGTGACGCCGGCGATGCCGGTGTCGTTGGGCGTGTTCTGCAGGCCGTTGTTCTCGAGGTCGAGGAACACCGTGCCGCTGATGGCCACCGGCAGGATCTCGCCGAACAGGTAGGCCGTGGCATCGGTGCCGGCCGGCAGCGCGATGGCACTCACCGCGCTGGGCGTGGCCGCCACGGCCGTGGCCGTGCCACCGGCACTGCCGGCGCCGGTGCGGCCGTTCAGCGTGGCCACGCTGCTGCCCGCCACCGTGACGGTGGGCTGCGCCGTCTGCTCGGTGACGGTGTAGCCGGCCGGGCCGGCGGCCAGCAGATCGCTGAAGGACCAGTTGCCCGACGCATCGGTGGTGGTGCTGCGGTTGACCGCGTTGCCGGCGGCATCGGTGCCGGTCAGCGTGACGGTGACACCGGCAATGCCGCTGTCGCTGCCGGCGCGCACGCCGTCGTTGTTGGCATCCAGGTACACCGCACCGGCCAGCGAGCCCACCCGCTCACCGAACAGGTTGCCGGCCGAGCCGGCGGCCGGCAGGTTGCTGATGGTGATGGCGTTCGCCGTGCCGCTGGCGCCGCTGGTGCCGGGGTTCACGCCGCCGTCGGCATAGCCGGCCGGCTGGGTCTGGCACACGGTGTAGGTCAGGCCCACCGAGGCGCCGCTGAAGCTGAAGTTGCCGGCGGCATCGGTGGTGGTGGTGGCCAGCGGCGTGCCGCTGCAACTGCTGCCCGGGTACAGCGTGAGCGTGACGCCGGCAATGCGGCCGTCGGTGGGCGTGGCATCGGCCGCGCCGTTGCGGTTGCGGTCGATGTAGACCGTGCCGCTGATCGGCGCCATCGGCAGCTCGCCGAAGTTGTAGCCGGTGGCCTGCGTGCCGGCCGGCAGCACCACGGCGCTGATGACGTCGTTGCTGGCGGCATTGCCGCCCGCCGAGCCGGCGCTGTCGCGGCCGTCGTTGAAGCTGCCGGCCGCGGGCGGGATCGCGCCCTCGGTGACGGTGTAGCCGGTGGCGTCGCTCTGCAGCAGATCGTCGAAGCGGTAGTTGCCGCTGGCATCGGTGGTGGTGCTGCGGCTGACCGCCGCCCCGGTGATGTCGCGCCCGGTCAGCGTGACCGGCACGCCTGCCAGGCCGGCCTCGCCCGCATCGGGCACGCCGTTGTGGGTGTTGGCGGGCGTGGCCGGGCTGTGGTCGGCGAAGACCTTGCCAGACAGCGAGGCCGGCCATTCGGCGAAGTGGTTGCCCGCCGAGCCGCTGGCCGGCAGGCCGGTGATGGTGATGGCATTGGCCGCGCCGCTGGCACCGCTGGTGCCGGCATTGGTGCCGCCGTCGGCATAGCCGGCCGGTTGGGTCTGGCACACGGTGTAGGTGAGCCCCACCGACAGCCCGCTGATGCTGTAGTTGCCGCTGGCATCGGTGCTGGTGGTGGCCACCGGCGTGCCGCTGCAGCTGTTGCCGGGGTATACGGTGAGCGTCACACCGGCGATGCGGCCATCGGTCGGGCTGGCCTCCAGCGTGGTGTTGCGGTTGCGGTCGATGTAGACGGTGCCGCTGATCGGCGCCACCGGCAGTTCGCCGAAGTCGTAGCCGGTGGCCTGGGTGCCGGCCGGCAGCACGATGGCGCCGTGCACGTCGTTGACGGCGGCGCTGCCGCCCGCCGAGCCGACGGTGTCGCGGCCATCGTTGAAGCTGCCGGCGGCCGCCGGGATCGCGCCTTCGGTGACGGTGTAGCCGCCGGCATCGCTTTGCAGCAGGTCGTCGAAGCGGTAGTTGCCGCTGGCATCGGTGCTGGTGCTGCGGCTGACCGTGGCGCCGGTGATGTCGCGGCCGGTCAGCGTGACCGGCACACCGGCAATGCCGGTTTCGCCGGCATCGCGCACGCCGTTGTCGGTGTTGGCGGGCGTGGCCGGGCTGCTGTCGGCAAACACCGTGCCGGCGATCGACGAGGCACGCTCACCGAACAGGTTGTTGGCCGAGCCGGTGGCCGGCAGGTTGCTGATCGCGATGGCATTGACGGCCGCGCTGCTGCCATTGCTGCCGGGGTTGGTGCCGCCGTCGCCATAGCCGGCGGGCTGGCTCTGGCACAGCAGGTAGCTGCCGCCCACGGCCAGGTTGGCGAAGCTGTAGTTGCCGCTGGCATCGGTGGTGGTGGTCTGCAGCGTGCTGCCGCTGGCGCAGTCAGCCCCCTGCACCAGGCGCACGATGACGCCGGGCAGGCGTGCATCGGTGGGCGTGGCGTCCATCGCGCCATCGCGGTTGCGGTCAAGGTAAACCGTACCGCTGACCGTGGCCACCGGCAGTTCGCCGAAGGTGTAGCCGGTGGCGGCCGTGCCGGCCGTCAGCGCGATGGCGGAGATCACGTCGTTGGTGGCGGTGCTGCCACCGGCCGTGCCGGCCGCCTCGCGGCCGTCGACGAAGCTGCCGGCTGCCGCCGGGATCGCGCCTTCGCTCAGCGTGTAGCCGGCGCCATTGGGCGGCAGCAGGCCGTCGAACAGGAAGTTGCCGCTGGCATCGGTGGTGGTGCTGAGGTTCACCGCCGCGCCGTTGAGGTCGGTGCCGCGCAGCGTCACCGGCACGCCGGCGATGCCGCTCTCACCGCTGTTGCGCTGGCCGTTGTCGAAGTTGGCGGTGGTGCCGGCGCCGGTGTCCTGGTAGACGCTGCCGGCGATGGATGCCAGGGTCTCGCCAAAGCTGTTGCCCGACGAACCGGTGGCCGCCAGGTTGCTGATGCTGATCTGGTTGCTGCCGGCCGTGCCATTGGCATTGCCGTTGCCGTAGCCGGCGGGCTGGCTCTGGCACACCAGGTAGTCCTGGCCAACGTTGACGTTGTCGAAGCGCCAGCTGCCGTCGGCACCGGTGGCCACCGTCTGCAGCGTGCTGCCGCTGGCGCAATCGGCGCCCTGCACCAGGCGCACCGTCACGCCGGGCAGGCGCGTGCTCTCGCCGCCGCCCAGCGTGTTGTCGCGGTTGGCATCAAGGTAGACCAGGCCGCTGATGCTGGTGCTGGTGACCAGGCGCTCGCCGAAGTTGAACTGGGTGCCGACCAGGCCGGTGGACAGGTCGATCGTGGCGATGCGGTCGGTGCCGGCGGTGGGTTGGTCAGGCTGCGCCGTGCAGCCGCTGGCGCAGGCCGCGCCGTTCACCAGGCCGGGGTTCACCGGGCCGTTGCTCGTGCCGGCGGGCAGCGGCTCTTCCAGCGTGTAGACCACGGTGGGATCGAGCGCACTGAAGCTGTAGGCACCGCTGGCATCGGTGGTGGTGCTGGCCACCAGCGCGCCGCTGGTGGCGTTGAGCAGGCGCACCGTGGCGCCGGCGATCGGGGCATCGCTGCCGGCATCGCGCACGCCGTTGTTGTTGCCATCCGCGTACACGAAGCCCGACAGGCTGGCCTGCGGCAGTTCGGGGAAGTTGTAGTCGGTGGCGTTGGCGCCGGCGGTGAGCACGACGCTGCTGTAGCTGGAATTGCCGCTGGTGCCACCGGCCGCATGGCTGCCCCC
>CAYPDO010000049.1:0-3903 GCA_964409495.1 uncultured Bordetella sp. | reverse complement strand
GTGCCCGACAGGCTGGCCTGCACCACGCCCACCACGGCCGAGCCGGTGTTGTTGCCGCCCGGCACATCCACGGCGCCGGTCTTGCCTGGATCGTTGTCGACGATGGCGCTGTTGGTCAGGCTGCCGCCGGCCGGGAAGCTGGTGATCCGCACCGGGATGGTGATGGTGGCCTGGCCGGTGCCGTCCAGCTGGCCCAGCGCGCAGTTCACCGTCAGGCCGGTGGCCGTGCAGGTGCCGGTGGCCGGCTGACGCGTGCGTGACCAGGTGATCGGGCCGGTGATCTCGGTGCCGGCCGGCAGCGTGTCGGTGACATCGGTCTGCAGCGAATTGCCGGGGCCGTTGTTGACCAGGGTGATCACCCAGTTGAAGGGCTGGCGCAGGCTGACGGTGGGCACGCTGGCCGCCTTGCTCAGGCGCAGGTCCACCTTCTGGCGGGTGGTGGTCTGCTCGTTCTCGCTGTTGTTGGTGGCCAGCAGGTCGGTCTCGTTGCCCGAGACGGTGGCCACGTTGTTGAACACGTCGCCAGTGGGCGCGGGCTGCTCCACCGCTTCAAAGCGCAGGAACAGGTCCTTGCTCTCGCCGCTGGCCATCTGGCCGCGCGCCGACGAGGCACTGGCCGGCACGTCGCAGCTGAATGTGGGCAGCGCACTGCCCGCGACCGAGGTGGTGTTCGTGCCCGTGCACAGCGCCGGCGCGTTGCAGGTGGAACCGCCCGACACCGTGGTGTCGCAGACGAAGCGCACGGTCTTGCCGGACGGCGGCGTCATCGACTCGGCCACACGCACGCCGGTGGCGTAGGACGGGCCGTTGTTGGTGACCCGCACGCGGTAGTTCAGGAAGGTGGCGCCTAGCGTAAATGGCACTGGATCGCCGGTGCCGGCCACCACCAGATCGGGCACATCCACCTTGTTGATCTGCAGGTCGGATTCCGAGGCCAGCACCGACAGCGTGGCCGACGCCGTGTTGTTGGCGCTGTTGGCATCGGCCGTGGTGGCCGAGATGGTGCTGGTGTTGGGCAGGGTGCGCGCGGGCTCGCCGCTCATCCAGTTGGGGCGCACGACCAGGGTGATCGACTGCGCCTCGTTGCGGCTCATGCTGCCGATGCTGCAGCTGAAGCTGGGCGCGGCCGGCGTGATCTGGGCCCCGGGCAGGATGTTGCAGCTGGATCCGGTCTTGGTCGACGAGATCGACACCACAGTGAAGCCGGCATCGCCAACGGGCAGCGTGAAGCTGTCGGTCACCGTGACGCCGGCCGAGGTGGACGGGCCGCTGTTCGAGAACGACAGCGTGTAGGTGGCCTCCTCACCGGCACGCACCGCGGTGGGCAGCACGCTCTTGGCGATCTGCAGGTCGGCCACCGGTTCGATGGTCAGCGTGTCCTGCGCGGTGTTGTTGAGGGTGTTGGAATCGCCCTCGACGGTGTTGCTCACGGTCGCGGTGTTGGTCGCCGTCACGCCGTTGAGCGGCCGGTTGATGACCATGTCCACGCTGGCGGTCTCGCCCGGCAGCAGCACGCCGCCGTTCTGCGTGCAGCGCAGCGCCGCATTGGCCGTGCTGCAGGTGAAGGTGGCCGTGCTGCCGGCCGAAACGGTGACGGCCACCGGGCTGCTGATCGTCGCCCCGGTGAAGCCGATCACGTTGTAGAACGCCGACGGCAGCGCGTCGGCGATGACCACGCCGGTGGCGCCGGCGCCATTGCCCGACGCATTGGTCACAACCATGCGGAAGGTGGCGCTGGTCTCGGTGGCCGACATGATCTTGTCGCCGCCGGCCGGTGTGATCGTCGTCTTGCTGATGGTCAGATCAGGCGCGCCGGCGGTGGCCGTGGCGGTGGCCGTGGCGCAGTCGTTGCTGCTGATCGGGTCACCCTGAACCGGCGGCTGGGCAGCGGCTGCCGAACCGCTGGGCACCGAGTTGCCGGTACAGGCGGTGTTGCTCATCGTGCCGGTGCTGCCGGCCGTGGTCACGATGGTCAGCGTCGGCAGCGAGAGGTTCAGGGCCAGGCCCGTGGTGTTGGCATGGTCACAGACGATGTCCTGCCCGCTGGGCGTGCAGGTCCAGCCGGTGCCCGAGGCGCTGACGAAGGTCTCGGCACCCAGGCGCTCGATCACGCGCAGCGGCCCGGTTGCGGTTTGTGGCCCGTCGTTGCGCACATTGATCGTCGACGTCATGTTCGAGCCGACGTTCACCGGGTTGGGCGACTTGGTCTTGGTCAGCCGCAGGTCGGCGCCATCGGGCCGAACGTTCACCGTGACCGAGCCGCTGTTGTTGGTGCTGACCGGATCGGCGCTGCTGGCCGTGATGCTGGCCGTATTGGTGTAGTTGGTGCTGCCGGCCACCGACGGCGCCGTGGCCACGATGGTGATGTTGTCGGTGGCCCCGACGGGCATGGAGGCCCGCGTGCAGGTCACCGTCTGGCCCGCGGGCGTGCAAGCCCAGTTGGTGCCGGTGGCCGAGACGTAGCTCCAGCCCGCGGGCAGGGTGTCGGTGACCACCACGTCGCTGGCCAGCGACGGGCCGCCATTGCGCGGCTGGATGAGAAACGTGACGTTGGCACCCGAAGCAGCCGGCGAGCCGGAACTCACCGTCTTGCTGTCGATGCGCACATCGGCACCAGGGCTGACCGTGGTGTCCACCGTGGCGGTGTTGTCCGACAGGTCAGGGTCGGTGGTGCCGCCCGACGACGCCGGCGCCAGCGTGGCGGTGTTGGTCACCGTGCCGCTGCCCACGTTCACCGTGGCCACCAGCGTGACCGGCGGAATGGCCGCCCCCACGGCATGCGGGCCATTGCGGTTGCAGGTGACCGTGCCTGACGCGTGGGCGCAAGTCCAGCCGGTGCCACTGGCAGACACATAGGTGGTGGACGGCGACAGCGTGTCGGTGATCGTGATCGCGTTCGATGCGTTGGGCCCGGCGTTGCTGGCGGTCAGCGTGTAGGTGATGTTGCCGCCACCGACCACCGGATTCCGCGTGCCGGTCTTGGTCAGCGCCAGGTTGGCGCCGGTGTTGATGGTGGTGGTCTGGGTCTGGCTGTTGTTGGCGCTGTTGGCGTCGTTGTCGGAGGTCAGCGTGGCAGTGGCGGTCACCGTGGACGGGCCGGCCACGGTGGCGCGCCAGGTCATCACGATGTTGCGCACATCGGCGCCGTTGGCGCCCAGCGTGCCCAGGTTGCAGTCGATCTGGGTGGGCGTGGTGGCCACGCAGTTCTGGCTGGCCGGCGTGGCCGACACAAAGCTCGCACCGCTGGGCAGCGTGACCCGCAGGCGCACATTGCCGGCGGCATCGACCGCGTTGTTGTCGACACGGATCGTGTACGCGTAGCTGCCGCCAGCCGCGACCGGATCCGGGTTGTCCGAGAACTCGGCAATCTGCGGATCCGCGGCCCAGGCCAGCGTCGGCGCCAACAACAACACGCACAACCAGCGGTTGGCCGCCGCGAATGCCTGACGCGCGGCGCGACCGCTCCAGCGGAATCCCTCAATCACCGTACCACTCCTGCGGCTTGGCCGCATCGGCCCCTCGTCTGCCGGCCTCGGCGGCCAGTGACGGAGTCATTCAAGTTTTCTGCGAGTTGCGGATCGTATGCGGAGCAACCCTGATTCCTGTCAAATGTGCCCGATTTCGGGTTCAAATCATCAGACTGAGGGACTTTGCTCACAATCTGCAACAGATCTGAGCCTCAAGATCAGCATTTGTTGGCCGAGTGCCTCAGCGCGGAAAGCCGGGCCCCGCCGCATAAGATGCCGACATGACCCGCGCCGATGCCATGGGCCTGCTGCTGTCCTTCATCGCCCGGCTGATCACCGGTGCCCAGGGGCACTGGAAGGGCTGCCCCCCGAAGGCCGAGCAGCGCATCTACTTCGCCAACCACCAGAGCCACCTCGACTGGGTGCTGATCTGGGC
>CAYPDO010000048.1:0-14389 GCA_964409495.1 uncultured Bordetella sp. | reverse complement strand
GCCGACGGCTGGCTCTACCGCGCCAGCAAGGCGGCGCTGAACTCGGTGCTGAAGGACGTGTCCATCGCCTTCGCCGGCCAGGCCACCTGCATCAGCTTCCACCCCGGCTGGGTGCGCACCGACATGGGCGGCGCCGGCGCCGACCTCGACGTGGCCACCAGCGTGGCCGGCATGCGCCGCACGCTGGCGGCGCTGAAGCCGGCCGACAACGGCGGCTTCTTCAACTTCGACGGCCAGCCGCTGGCCTGGTAGCCCTCAGCCGCGCGGCAGCAGGTAGGCACGCACCTGCTGCGCGAACAGCGCCGGGTCGATCGGCTTTTCGATGTGCGCCACGCAGCCGGCGGCCAGCGCGCGCTCGCGTTCCTGCGGCATCGCCTGCGCGCTCAGCGCCACCACGGGGATCGTGGCGAGCGCGGGGTCGGCCTTCAGGCGCCGCGTGGTTTCATAGCCGTCGAGCACCGGCATGCGCAAGTCCATCAGGATCAGGTCGGGGCGTTCGGCCTGCGCCAGGCGCAGCGCCTCGCTGCCGTCGCCGGCGCAGCGCACGCGGAAGCCGCCCTGCTCCAGCACGTATTGCGCGAGGTAGCGGTTGACCTCGTTGTCCTCCACCAGCAGCACCAGCGGGCTGCCCGGGGCGGCCGTGTTCACGCAGGCACCTCGTCGGGCCGCAGCGCCGGCGCCGCCGGTGCCGGCCCCTGCAGCGGCAGGCGCACGCGGAACAGCGAACCCACGCCCGGCGTGCTCTCCACCTCCACGCAGCCGCCCATCAGCACCAGCAGCCGCTGCGTGAGGTGCAGGCCCAGGCCGGTGCCTTCGTGGCTGCGCGCCATGCTGCCGTCGAGCTGGCGGAAGGCCTCGAAGAGCTGCGGCAGCTGCTCGGGCGCGATGCCGATGCCGCTGTCCTGCACCTCCACCACGGCGGCATCGCCTTCACGCCGCGCGCGGATCTGCACCTGGCCCTGCTCGGTGAACTTGACGGCGTTGCCGGCGATGTTGAGCAGCACCTGGTAGGTCTTGCGCCGGTCGCCGCTGAGCGCCAGCGCCTCGGGTGCCACCAGCTGCAGCACCAGCCCCTTGCGTGCCGCCAGCGGGCGCAGGTTGGCCTGCACCTCGGTGGCCACGTCGCGCAGGTCGAACAGCTCCTGCGCCACCACCATGCGGCCCGACTCGATGCGAGACAGGTCGAGCAGGTCGTTGATCAGCGCCAGCAGGTGTTCGCCCGAGCCCTTGATGAAACCCAGTTGCCGCTGCTGCTCCGCGTTGAGCGGCCCGGCCATGCCCTGGTGCAGCACCGATGCAAAACCGAGGATGCTGTTCAGCGGCGTGCGCAGCTCGTGGCTCATCGAGGCCAGGAACTCGCTCTTCAGGCGGTCGAGTTGCAGGAGCCGCTGGTTGGCCTGCACCAGCTCGCGCGTGCGCTCGGCCACCCGTTGTTCGAGGCCGCTGTTGGCGTCGAGGATCTCGCGCTCGGCCGAGAGCCGCGCGGTGATGTCGCGCAGGAAGCCGACGAACAGCGGCTCACCGTCGAGCTCGAAGCGCGCGAAGCGGATCTCCACCGGCACCTCGCTGCCGTCGGCGCGCAGCGCGGGCACGCGTGTGCCCGTCCAGTCGAGCCTGCGCTGGCCGCTGGCCATGTGGCGCGCCATGCCCGCGTTGTGGCCGGCACGCAGCCGCTCCGGCATCACGAGGGTGAGCGGGTGGCCCACCAGCGAGCCCGGCGTGTGGCCGAACAGCGCGTCGGCGGCGGGGTTGGCGAAGCGGATGGTGTTGTCGGGGCCGACGATCAGCACCGTGTCGTCGGTGGTCTCCCAGAGCGAGCGGAACAGCGTCTCGCTGCGCCGGAGGGCTCGGGCCGCCTCGCGTTCGCGACGTGCGCGGCGGTACACGACGACATAACCGCCGAGCCCCAGCACCAGTGCACCACCCACCAGCCCCGCCAGCAACAGGCGCACGGCCAAGCGCGAAGCCTCGCCCAACTGCGATGAGAAGCGCAACTCCAGCGGCGTCAGGCGGGCATCGAGCGCCAGCACCTGCTCGCGCAGCGCGGCCTTCAGTTCAGCCTGGCGGCCCTGTGCATGCATGGCCTGCGCCTGCCGTGCGGTGGCCGCCAGTTCTGCCACCAGGCCATCGGCCTCGCGCCAGACCGCGATCGGTTCGGCCATGAAAGGCAGCGCGCCGCAGCAGCGGTACAGGCGGATCATGGCCGGGATGTCGTCGGGGTGGTTCTGGCCGGCGAGAAAGCCTTCGGTGGCCACGCCGCGGTCGAACTCGGGTTTGTCCAGCTCCTCGCGCGCGCGGCGGTCGCCCAGCGGCACGGCGATGGCGGTCTCCCAGGCCCGGAAGTGGGCGGCGTCGCCGCTGTCCAGGTACAGCAGCAGCGCCTGCACGGCGCTCTTCTGCGCGCGCGACCATTGGCCTTCACCCCCGACGTAGGCCCGCGCCGCCGACAGCAGCGACATCGCCAGCGTGCCCAGCAGCGCCGTGAACAGCGCCATCAGCAGCAGCGACAGCGCCAGCCGCTGCGCACCGCGCGGGAGTTCGGTCATGGCGATCGGGGCGGCGTTCGTCGGCACGGGGTGCTCCGTGCGCCGAGTATGCTCCGCGTCCCCCAGAACCGATAGCGGCAACAGCGGCGTCAAGCCCCGCCAAACCGGCCGCTTCGCGAGCCACCATGCTGCTTTCAGAACACCACCTTGCCGTGCAGGACGCCGTGCGCAGCTTCGTGCAGGCCGAGATCGCACCCCATGCCGCGGCCTGGGACAAGAGCCACGCCTTCCCGGCGGCGCAACTGCGCGGCCTCGCTCAACTCGGCTGTTATGGCGTGGCGGTGCCCGAGGCCTGGGGCGGCGCGGGGCTGGACTACCTGGCGCTGGCGCTGATCCTGGAAGAAGTGGCGGCGGGCGACGGCGCCACGAGCACCGTCATCAGCGTCAACAACTGCCCGGTGTGTTCGATCCTGATGGCCTATGCCAACGAGGCGCAGAAAGAAGCGTTCCTGAAGCCGCTGGCGCGCGGCGACCTGCTGGGCGCCTTCTGCCTCACCGAGCCGCATGTGGGCAGCCAGGCCGACGGCCTGACGACGACCGCGGTGCGCGATGGCGATGGCTATGTGATCAACGGCGTCAAGCAGTTCATCACCAGCGGCAAGAACGGCGATGTGGCCATCGTCATGGCCGTCACCGACAAGGCCGCCGGCAAGCGCGGCATCAGCGCCTTCCTGGTGCCCACCCGCACGCCCGGCTACACCGTGGCGCGGGTGGAAGACAAGATGGGCCAGCATGCGTCCGACACGGCGCAGATCCTGTTCGACAACTGCCGTGTTCCGGCAGCCAACCGCATCGGCGAGGAAGGCGAGGGCCTGAAGATCGCGCTGTCGGGCCTGGAGGGCGGGCGCATCGGCATCGCCAGCCAGTGCGTGGGCATGGCGCGTGCGGCGTTCGAATGCGCGCTGGCCTACAGCAAGCAGCGCCAGGCCTTTGGCACGGCCATCTTCAACCACCAGGCGGTGCAATTCCGGCTGGCCGAGATGGCGATGCAGATCGAGGCCGCGCGCCAGCTGATCTGGCATGCCGCCGCGCTGAAGGATGCCGGCCGGCCCTGCCTGAAGGAAGCGGCGATGGCCAAGCTCAATGCCAGCGAGATGGCCGAGCGCGTGTGCTCGGGCGCCATCCAGGTGCTGGGCGGCTACGGCTATGTCAGCGACTTTCCGGTCGAGCGCATCTACCGTGACGTGCGCGTGTGCCAGATCTACGAAGGCACATCGGAAGTGCAGAAGATCCTGATCGCGCGGGCGCTGGCCTGAATCACACCCCCAGGTAGCGCCCCGGCCGGTGGTTCAGCGTCAGGATGGCGCCGATGGCCACCGCGCCCAGCACCGACTGCAGCACCCGCAGCGGCGGCACCACCGCCAGCGCGGCCAGCACCACGGCGATGTCCACGGCCATCTGCACATGGCCGGCGCGGATGCCGCGGCTGTGCTGCAGCCACTGCGCCACGATGTTCACGCCGCCCACGCTGGCCTGGTGGCGCAGCAGGGCCAGCAGGCCGAAGCCGATCAGGAAGCCGCCCAGCACCGAGGCCAGCCAGGGGTTCAGCAGCTCGAAGCGCACCACCTTGGGCGCCAGCGCGGTGAACAGCGACACCGCCGTCACCGCGGCCAGGCTCTTGAACGTGAACTCCGGCCCCAGCCGGCGCCAGGCCAGCAGGAAAAACGGCAGGCTGAACAGCCAGAAGCAGGCTGCCAGGCTCCAGCCGGTGGCATAGCTCACCAGAAAGGCCACGCCGGCCACGCCGCCGGTCAGCAGCCCGGCATTGGCAAACATCACCAGCCCCAGCGCGACAAACAGCGTGCCGGCGAGCAGGGCGTGGCCATCGTCGAGCCAGCTGTGCTCGTTGGGATCGCGGTGGGGCAGGGACATGGGGGCGTCAAGCATGCCGCGTGCCGCCCCGCGGCAGCGGGCGCGCCGGCCAGGGCCAGCTTCAATCCTTGGGCAGGTACAGCCGGTCTGAATAGGTGGCCAGCCACTCGGGCCGGAAGGCCACGAAGATGGCCGCGAACATGCCGGTCATGAAGGCCTCGCCGCTGGCGGCCAGAAAGCGCCCGAGCAGCAGATCGGCCGGATCGGTGCCCAGCGGCGCGCCGGTCAGCAGCAGCGCCAGTGCACCCGACAGCGCGGCGGCGAGCCAGGTGGTGAAGAAGCCGCGGCCCAGGATGTAGATGAACAGGTGGCCCGGCAGCCAGCGCCGCAGCGCGGTGCCCAGCAGCAGCGCCAGCGTGCCCGGCACCAGGCCCAGCCACACCAGGCGGTGCAGGGCCTCCAGCCACAGCATGCCGCCGGCCAGCTTCATCACAATGGCCACCGGCACCAGCGCCAGCATGGCCAGCGGCCAGCCGGCCAGCAGCACCAGCAGCGAGGCGCCCGACAGCGGCTGCACGATGGGCGTGCGCGCCACATGGTCGGCAGCCCACAGCAGCGGCAGCGCCGCCCACCAGGCCAGCCAGGGCCAGGGTGGCCCGCCAATGGCCACTGCACGCCAGGGCCGCAACGCCAGCGCGAGGGTCAGGGCCAGCGTGGCCAGCAGCAGGTTGATCAACACCCGCCGATTGTGGGCGAGGGCGGCGGCCAGTGCCTGATCTGGCGCAGGGCGGGTGGGCGGCGCGGCTTGCTGCCGGCGATACGTCTGGTTGCACGTGGCGGCGCCCGAGCCCTTAGCGTGCGCCCGGTCAACCGGGATGGGAGTATCGAGATGGCAGTTCAAGCATGGGCCCGCGGTGTGGCCGCGATGGCGCTGGTGGCCGCGGCGCCACTGGCGATGGCAGCGCCCCAGGCGATCACCGCCGGGCAGCTGGCGCAGGTGCCGGCCGACAGCGCGCAGGCGCAGTTCGACACCGCCGCCGGCTGGCTGCGCATCAGCGAGCAGGTGTCGGCCAGCATGGTGGGCAGCGACCTGTTCGGGTTCGAGGGCCTGTGGCTGGGCAGCGCCGGCAACGCCGGCCATTACACGTTGCACAGCCAGCAGGCGCTGGCCTGGCTGTCGCTGGACCTCATCGCGCTGAGTGCCGTGGTCGATGAAGGCACCGAGACGCTCACCAATTTCAGTGCCGATGCGCCGATCGATCTGGGCGCCAGCAGCCCCGACGGCAGTGCCGGCCTGGTGGGCGGCGTGCTGGTGCCCACCGAAGAGGATGGTCGCGCCACGCTGACCTTCAGCGCGCTGGACGCCAGCGGCTTTGCCATCGTGAGCTTCCGCCATGATCAGCCGGTGCCGCTGCAGGGCTTCGTGGTGCAGCGCATCCGCTTCGAGACGGTCAGCGTGGTGCCCGAGCCGGCCAGCGCCGCGTTGTGGCTGCTGGGCGCCGCAGCCCTGGCCGGCCGCCGCTGGCATGGCCGGCGCAGCGCGCCAGCCGCCCCCGGAGCAAGGGGGGTGGACGGCCAATCTGTATCTGATCGTTCGGGGCAGGCATGACGGCGCGCCAAGGCGCCAGGGGCCTGCTGCTGTGCGGCGCGCTGGCCCTGCTGCTGGCCGGCTGCGGTGGCGGGGACGGCGATGCCGCCAGCCAGTCCAGCGCGGCCGACGAGGGCACCAAGGCCATCGCGGCGGTGGCCGCGGCCGGCACGGCCACGCTGGCCACGCAGCGTGACGCCGTGCGCCTGGCCGACCAGGCCAGCTTCGGCGCCAGCGAGGCGCTGGTCACGGCCATCCGCACCGTGGGCAGCGAGGCCTGGGTGGCGGCGCAGCTGGGCACCACCGGCTCCAGCTACACCCGTGGCGGCGATGCGCGCATCGACCGCACCGCCGATGGCGTGGACCCCTGCGCCGCCGCCGGCGACACCTGCTGGCGCGACTACTACAGCACCGAGCCGCTGCTGTGGGACTTCTACCGCAACGCCATCGGCCGGCCCGACCAGCTGCGCCAGCGCGTGGCCTTTGCGCTGGCGCAGATCCTGGTGGTGTCCGAGCACGAGGTGTCGGGCACCTATGGCTGGCGGGTGTATCACAACGCGCTGCTGAACAACGCCTTCGGCAACTACCGCGAAGTGCTGCGCAAGGTCACGCTGTCGCCGCTGATGGGCGAGTACCTTGACCATGTCAACAACGACAAGGCCGCGCCCAACGAGAACTTCGCGCGCGAGCTGCTGCAGCTGTTTGCGCTGGGCACCTGCCAGCTCAATGCCGACGGCACGCTGGCCGGCGGGCGCTGCCAGCCCACCTACGACAACGCCACCGTGCGCGCCTATGCCTATGCGCTGACCGGCTGGACCTACCCGGCCGGCGGCAGCTCGCAGTGGGGCTGCTGGCCCGAGGGCGCCAACTGCCGCTACCTGGGCGGCGACATGGTGGCCAGGCCCGCGCTGCAGGACAACCAGGCGCGTGCGCTGCTGGGCGGCGTCACCGTGCCGGCCAGCCGCACGCCGGTGCAGGCGCTGAACCTGGTGCTCGATTCGCTGATGGGCCACGCCAACATGGCGCCGTTCATCGGCCGGCAGCTGATCCAGCACCTGGTCAAGAGCAACCCCACGCCGGCCTATGTGAAGCGTGTGGCCGATGCCTTCAGCACCGGCCGCTACGTGAAGGGCACCCGCAGCTTTGGCAGCGGCACGCGTGGCGACCTGGCGGCCACCGTGGCCGCCGTGCTGCTGGACACCGAGGCGCGCAACAGCGCGCCGCCGCTGGTGGCCGAGAAGCTGCGCGAGCCGGTGCTGATGATGACCGGCGTGCTGCGCGGCCTGAACGGCCGCAGCGATGGCGCGGCGCTGGGCTGGTGGTGGGGCGAAGAGCTGCGCCAGCACATGTTCATGCCGCCCTCGGTGTTCGGCTTCTACCCGCCCAACTACCCGGTGGCCGGCACGCGCCTGGTGGGCCCGGCCTTTGGCATCTACAACGCCAACACCGCCTTCGCGCGCCTGAACTTCATCAACATGCTGCTGAACTGGGACGGCGTGGCGCCCGAAAGCAGCGTGCCCGGCGCACTGGGCACCAGCGTGAACCTGGCGGCCTTCCGCACCGATGCGGCCCAGCCCACGGTGCTGGTCGACCGCCTGGCGGCGCTGGCCACCGGGGGCCGCCTCAGCGCGGCGGCCAAGGCACGCATCGTCACCGCGGTGAACGCCTGGCCCAGCAACGACAACAGCATCGACTGGCGCACCGAGCGCGTGCGCACGGCGGCCTACCTGGTGTACGCCTCGCCGGCCTACCAGGTGCTGAACTGACGCGGCCGACCAAGGACACACGCGATGAACGCCAAGACTTCCTACCGCCCGACCCCGCTGCTCTCGCGCCGCCGCCTGCTGGGCTGGGGTGGCGCCCTGTCGGCCGGCGCCGTGGGCGCGCCGCTGCTCGGCCCGCTGCTGGCCGGTGGCGGCCTGCAGGCCGCGGCCGATGACTACAAGGCCCTGGTGTGCCTGTTCCTGTATGGCGGCAACGACGGCATGAACATGGTGGTGCCGCGCGATGCCACACGCCACGCCCAGTACGCCGCGGTGCGCGGCCCGCTGGCGCTGCCGCGCGGCAGCCTGGTGCCGCTGGGCAGTGATCTGGGCCTGCACCCGGCCATGGCGCCGCTGGCCACCGCCTGGGCCGATGGCGCGCTGGCGCCGGTGCTCAACGTGGGCCCGCTGTATGCGCCGCTGAGCAAGGCGCAGTACCGCGCCGCCGCCGCCGGCGATGTGCTGATCCCCGAAAGCCTGTTCTCCCACTCCGACCAGCAGACGCAGTGGGAATCGGGCGGCACGCGCTCGGTCGAGCGCACCGGCTGGGGCGGCCGCGCCGCGGCGCTGATGGGCACCACCAACCCGCCGATCAGCTTTGGCGGCAATGCGCACTTCACGCTGTCGGACCTGCGCGCGCCCTGGGTGCTGCCGGGGCCGGGCTCAACCTTCGGCGCCGAGGGCTTTTACGACTGGAGCCCGGTCACCGCCCGCCGCACCGCCCTGAATGCGCTGATCCAGGAGGCGCAGAAAAGCCCGATGGCCGAGGCCTATGCCGGCGGCATGCGCGAGGCCTTCGAGATCGAGTCGCGGCTGGCGCCGCTGATCGGCGCGGCCATCGATCCGGCCAACGACAGCAGCGGCATCGCCCAGGCCTTTGCCAACCTGCTCGACCCTGCGGGCGGCTACTTCACCAGCAACCTGGGCGCGCAGCTGTATCAGGTGGCGCGCTTCGTCCATGCCCGCAGCACGGTGCGCGGCACGCGCCAGGTGTTCTTCGTGCAGATGGGCGGCTTCGACAACCACTCGGGCCAGGTGGGCACCACGGCGATGGACGGCACGCATGCCGATCTGATGGCCGAGATGGCCAGCGGCCTGGCGGCCTTCTGGCAGGCGCTCAAGGCCATCGGCATGGGCGATCGCGTGACCCTGTTCACCGAGAGCGACTTCGGCCGCACCTTCGCGCCCAACGAGACCGCCGGCACCGACCATGCCTGGGGCAACCACCAGCTGGTGCTGGGCGGCGCGGTGGCTGGCGGGCGCAGCTACGGCCGCTACCCCACGCTGGCGCTCGGCGGCCCCGACGACGTGGGCGTGGACGACTGGGAACTGCAGGGGCGCTGGATCCCCGGCCTGGCGGTCGACCAGTACGCCGCCACGCTGATGCGCTGGTGGGGCCTGGGCGAGGGCCAGCTCGACACCGCGCTGCCCAACCTGGCCAACTTCGGCAGCGCGCGCAACATCGGCTTCCTGCGCGTCTGAGAGGCTGGGCCTGCCGGTCCATCGGGCCGGCGTGGCGGCCGCGGCCCGGCCGGGCGCCGGCCCCGCAAACGCGGGGGGCGCCGGCTGAGCCGCAGACGATGGCGGCACGGCGTAAGCAGGGGACCAAACCTGCGAGGCCCTTGCCATGACCCACGCCCCCTGCCGCCTGCCGTCGCACCGGCAGCCCTGTCCGCCGGCCGCACATCGCCTGCCGCTGGCCCTGGCCGCCGCCGCCCTGCTGGCGGCAGCCCAGCCGGCGCACGCGCTCGACTACGTGTGGCTGGGCCAGGTGGACACGCTCTGGTTCAGCAACAACACCTCGGTGGGCGGCGTCATCCGCCAGAACTGGCAGCCTGGCGCGCCGTTCAACGACGCCAGCACCAGCATCCTGATCGACGGCCTGGCCGGCCGCGGCAACCGCGTGCAGGTGGCCTCGATCTCGCTGTTGCCCGCCACCCCGTTCTGCACCGGCAGCTTCATCTGCGGCAGCGTGGGCCCGCGCATGGGCCGGCTGACGCTGGACGGCGGCAGCACGCTGGTGGTGGGCGGCTCGGATGCGCTGGGCGACAGCTGGCAGTACGCCAACGGCGGCGCGCGCCTCGAGTGGCTGGGCATCGAGCAGGGCGGCACCGGCCAGGTGCTCAACGACGGCCTGCTGCGCCTGAGCTCGCTGGGCCGCAATGCCATGGTGGGCGTGCACGGCACGGTGCACCTGGACGGCACGGGCCACACCGTGCTGGACAACGGCTACGCCCCCGGCACGGCCCAGGCCGGCTTCAACAGCCGGCAGTTCTTCTATGGTGGCAACGGCGGCTATGGCGATGTGCTGGTGGTGGGCGCCGGCCACACGCTGCGCGGTCGCGGCAGCCTGGGCACGGTCAACGGTTACCTGGCGGTCGACAACCATGGCTTGATCCAGGCCGAGGCCGGCGGCCAGCTGCTGCTGCTGGGCCTGCTGGGCATCACGCCGCCGCGCACGCACTCGATCGTCAACACCGGCACGCTGCAGGCCGTGGGCGGAGCCCGCCTCACGGTGCAGGGCACGGTGGACAACCGCGGCGGCCTGATGCTGGCGCAGGACGCCAGCGTGGTGGAGCTGGCGGCCGGTGTCAGCGGCGGCACGCTGCGCACGGTGGACAGCGGCGTGCTGCGCGTCACCGGCAACAGCAGCACGCGGGTCACGCTGGCCGGCGCGCGGCTCGATGGCCTGCTGGAGGTGCCGCAGGGCAGGTGGCTGGGCCTGGGGCCGGGCTTCGTCAACGACGGCACGCTGCGCCTGAGCGGCAGCGCGCCGGGCATCAGCAGCAGCACCGGCGCCGAGGTGCATGTGATGGAGGATGTGCGCCTGGACGGCAACGGCCGCATCCTGCTGGCCGCCGCGGGCGAGCCGGCCGCACGCTTCACCGGCTACAGCGGTCTGATCGGCCGTGCGCCGGTGCTGACCATCGGCGCCGGCCAGACGGTCAGCGGCTCGGGGCTGATGGGCGGCGCCAGCACCAGCCAGCGCACGCTGGGCCTCGTCAATGAGGGCCTGTTCCGCATCGAGGACGGCCAGACCCTGCAGATCACCGCCGCCACGCTGCCGGGCCGCAGCGACACGGTCGGCTTCCTGAACCAGGGCACGATGCAGGTGCAGGCGGGTGGCACGCTGCAGTCGCTGGCCAACAGCCTGGGCAACGATGCGGGCGGCCGCCTGGTGGTGGCGGCCGGTGGCACGCTGGGCGGCACGCTGGTGCAGCTGGACGGCCATGTCACCGTGGATGGCAGCGCGCAGGCCGTGCAGCTCAAGGGCGGCCTGCTCGACGGCACCGGCACGATTGGCAGCCTGAGCCAGAGCGGCGGCGTGTTTGCGCCGGGGCATTCGCCGGGCACGGTCACGCTGGAAGGCAGCTACACGCTCAACGGCGGCGATCTGGTGCTCGAGGTGGACGGCCCCGATGCGGCGCAGGCCGATCACCTGCATGTGGGCGGCAGCCTGAACCTCTACGGCGGGCGCATCGTCGTCGACCTGAGCGGCTACCAGGGCACGGCAGCGCTGAGCTTCGCCGACCTGCTGCAGGTGCAGGGCACGCTGCGCCTGGCGCATCCGGTCACCGGCCAGGCCGGCACGCTGGAGATCGTGGGCCTGGCGCCGGGCCGCAGCGCCAGCCTGGCCTGGGCCAACGGCCAGCTGGGCCTGAGCGTGGCGGCCGCGCCGGTGCCCGAGCCCGCCACCTGGGCGCTGTGGGCCGGCGGCCTGCTGGCGCTGGGCCGGCTGGCGCTGCGCCGCCGGCAGCGCTGACGCGGCACCCACGCGCGGCCGCGCCGGCTGTGCACCCTGTGTTCGGCTGGCGCGGTGTTTGCATCGCGCCCGCCATGACCCCCGCCACCGCCCTGCTTCATCCGCAGCCATTCACCGCTGCGGCCTTCGCCCCCTACGGCCGTGTGCTGCAGGCGGCGGCCGGCATCCTGCCCGGCGCCGAGACGATCAACGGCGGCACCGCCCAGCGGCTGGAGCTGGTGTCCGATGCGCTGCTGGGGGCCGGCGCCGACCGGCCGGTGATCGCGCTGATGCGCGCCCAGGCGCGCGTGCTGCCGCTGGCCATCACCGCGCTGGAGCGCCACCGCCTGGGCAGCCAGAGCTTCGTGCCGCTGGGTGCGCCGCGGCGCTTCGTGCTGGTGGTGGCGCGGCCGGGGCCGGCGCCGGCCGCCGCTGCACAGCTGGCCGCCTTTGCCACCGATGGCACGCAGGGCGCGTGGCTGGCACCGGGCACCTGGCACCATGCGCTGCTGGCGCTGGATGCGGGCGACTTTCTGGTGATCGAGCGGCGCGGCGAGCTGCCGGATTGCGACACCGTGGTGCTGGCCCAGCCGGTGCAGCTGCGGGTCCCCGGCGCCTGACGCGGGCCGCGCAGGCGGCATGGCGGCCGCGGCTCAGGCCCCCACGCCGGCCGCCGCCAGCTGCTCGGCCAGTGCCACCAGGCTGCGGTCTGACCCACGCGGGCCCAGCAGCGACAGGCCCAGCGGCGCGCGGCCACCGGCGGCGTCCTCGCGCCACAGCATCGGCAGGCTCAGCTGCGGCGTGCCGGTCAGGCCGGCCAGGCACAGCAGGCGGATGGCGCGGTTGCGGTAGTCCTCCAGCGCGCTGTCCGGTGCGGTGCGCAGCGGCGCCACGTCGGGCATGGTGGGCAGCAGCAGCACGCCATCGTCGCCCAGCAGCGCATCGAGCTGGGCGGTGATGGCGCGGCGGTGCACCCAGGCCGCGGCCACCTGCGCGTCGGTGACCTGGCGCGACCAGGCAAAACGCTCGGCCACGCCGGGGCCCAGCGGCGGGTTGTGGCGCTCGATCAGCGGGCCGTCGGTCATCCAGGCCTCGCGGCCCTGGATGTGGCGGAAGGCCCAGTACATCGCGTCCAGGCTGTCATGCACCACGTCCACCGGCGTGGCGCCGCCCAGCACCGCCTGCACGCGGCCGGCGGCGGCCTTGGCGGCGTCGGCGGCCTCGGGCACCAGCAGGGTCCACAGCGCGGTGGGCCAAAGCAGCCGAGGCCGGGCCGGCAGCGGCTGCGCATCGGCGCCCAGCAGCACCTCGGCCACGCGGGCAAAGGTGGCGGCATCGCGCGCGAACCAGCCGCAGGTGTCGAAGCTGGGCGCCAGATCCAGTGCGCCCGCCAAGCTCACGCGGCCATGCGTGGGCCGCAGGCCCAGCAGCGCGCCATGGCTGGCCGGCGCGCGCACGCTGCCACCGGTGTCGGTGCCCAGCGCAAAGTCGACCAGGTGGTTCGACACCGCCGCGGCCGAGCCCGAGCTCGAGCCGCCGCTGATGCGCTCGGGCACCGCGCCGTTCACCGGCGCGCCGAAGTGCGCGTTCTGGCCGTTCATCGAGAAGGCCAGCTCGTCGGTGACGGTCTTGCCGGCGAAGGCCGCGCCGGCATCGAGCAGGCGCTGCACCGTGGGCGCGGTGCGGGTCTTGAGGCCCGACATCGCCAGCACGATGGGGTTGCCGCCGCCGGTGGGGTAGCCGGCCACGTCGAACAAATCCTTCACGCCGAAGCGCAGGCCGGCCAGCGGGCCGGTGGCGGCATGCGGCACCGGGGCCTCGGGGTAGGGCACGAAGGCGTGGGCGGGGTCGTGCAGCGGCATGGCGGGTTCAGGCCTGGGCAGGTGTCGAAGCGGGCGATTCTGCGCCCGTGGCCTCGGTGTGGTGGCAGCGCGCGGTGTGGCCTGCGGCGATGGCCACGACCGGCGGCAGGGTGTCGCGGCAGACCGCGCTGGCCAGCGGGCAGCGCTCGGCAAAGGCGCAGCCCGGGGGCAGCGCGGCCAGGTCGGGCGGGCTGCCGGCAATGGTGGGCAGGCGCTGGCCGCGCACCATCGCGCCATGCTGGCGGCTGGCCAGCAGCGCCCGGGTGTAGGGGTGGCGCGGCGTGCGGATCAGCTGGCGCACCGTGCCTTCCTCGACGATGCGCCCGCCATACATCACGGCCACGCGGTCGGCCACCTCCACCGCGGCGCCGATGTCGTGGGTGACGAAGATGACGCCCAGGCCGAGCTGCTGCTGCAGCTCGCGCAGCAGCAGCAGCACCTGGATCTGCACCGTGGCGTCCAGTGCGGTGGTGGGCTCGTCGGCCAGCAGCAGCTGCGGCCGGCAGGCCAGGGCCAGCGCGATCATCGCGCGCTGGCGCATGCCGCCGCTCATCTCGTGCGGATAGGCCGCCAGCCGGCGCTCGGGACTGGGGATGCGCACCTGCTCGAACAGCGCCAGCGCGCGGGCCTGCGCCGCAGCGGCGCCCACGCCGGGCTCGTGGCGGCGGATGGCCTCGGTGATCTGCGCGCCCACGGTGTACACCGGGTCGAGTGCCAGCAGCGGCTCCTGGAAGATCATCGCCGTGGTCTTGCCGCGGTAGTCGGCCAGCGCGCGGCCGCGCAGCGCCAGCACATCGGTGCCGGCCACCTGCACCTGGCCGCTGATGCTGGTGCGGCGCTCGGGGTGCAGCTTCAGCAGCGTGCGCAGCGTGACGCTCTTGCCCGAGCCGGATTCGCCGATCAGCGCCAGCACCTCGCCGCGCTGCAGTGTGAGGTTCACATCGCTGACCGCGCGCACCGGCTGGCCGATGGCGCCGCTGCCGGCAAAGGTGACCTGCAGGTTCTGGATCTCCACCAACGGCTGGGTGTCGCTCACTGGGGCACCTTCAGGCTGCGCCTTCCGGTATTCGCCCTTG
>CAYPDO010000047.1:0-14614 GCA_964409495.1 uncultured Bordetella sp. | reverse complement strand
TAGGCCATCGAGCTGTAGCCGGTGCCGAAGTCGTCCAGCGACACCGGGATGCCGGCATCGCGCAGCGCCAGCAGCTGGGCCGAGACCTCGGCGCCGGTGTCCAGCAGCAGGCCCTCGGTGATCTCCACCGCGATGGCGTCGCCGGCCAGGCCGCGCCGCGCCAGCTGCTCGCCCCAGCTGCCGCGCGGGCCGGCCGGGCCGCGGAACTGCAGCGGCGAGCGGTTCACGCTGATCTGGAAGCGCGGGTGCAGCGTGGCGCGCCAGTGCTGCACCTGGTCGGCGGCGGTGCGGAACACCCACTCGCCGATCTCACCGATCAGGCCGTTGGCCTCGGCGATCGGGACGAACACCGCCGGGCTGACGGCGCCCCGCTCGGGGTGCTGCCAGCGCAGCAGGGCCTCGGCCTTGTGCACCTGCCCGCTGGCCAGGTGCACGATGGGCTGGTAGACCACGCTCAGCTGCTGCAGCGGCAGGGCCTGGCGCAGGTCAGCGGCCAGGCGCATGCGCAGCTGGGCGTCGTCCTGCAGCGCACGGGTGAAATGGTGGAAGCGGTTGCGGCCCGCGTCCTTGGCGGCATACAGGGCCTGGTCGGCATGCTGCAGCAGGTTGTCGATGCCCAGGCCGTCGTCGGGGCAGCGGGCGATGCCGATGCTGGCCGAGATGTACACCTGCTCGCTGCCCAGCGTGAAGGCCTCGGTCAGCGCGGCGATGATGCGCGCGGCAATGGCCTCGGCCTGCGCCGCGCCGCCGGCCAGCTCGGGCAGCACCACGGTGAACTCGTCGCCGCCCATGCGCGCCAGCGTGTCGGTCTCGCGCACGCAGGCGCGGATGCGGCGCGTGGCCTCCACCAGCAGCTGGTCGCCGCTGTCGTGGCCCAGCGTGTCGTTGACGGTCTTGAAGTGGTCCAGGTCGATCAGCATCAGCACCAGCGGCTGCCCGCTGCGCAGGCTGCGCGCCAGGCCCTGCTCGAGCCGGTCGCGCAGCAGGCGGCGGTTGGGCAGGCCGGTCAGCGCGTCGAAATGCGCCTGCTGCCACACCAGCGCCTCGGAGGCCTTGCGCTCGGTGATGTCGACCATGATGCCGGTGTGCACCACGCCCTGCGCGCCGCGCGCCACCTCGGTGGAGCTGGCGGCCAGCCACTTCTCGCGGCCATCGTCCAGGCGCACGCGGAACTCGGCGGCCAGCGCCTGGCCCTCGAGGTGGGCGCGGGTGAGGGCGCGCATCAGCGGCTCGCGGTCTTCGTCGACCACCAGGCGGTGGATGCGCCAGCCGTCGGCCATCAGCGCCTCGGGCGCCAGGCCGAACAAGGCCTGCGCGCCGGCGCTGGCGTAGTCGTAGTGCAGCTGCCCGGCGGCATCGAAGCGCAGCCGGAACAGCATGCCCGGCACCTGGCCGGCAATCTGGCGCAGCATCTCCTCGCGGCCGCGCAGCGTGTCGGCCACCGCCAGCTGCGCGGTGAGTGCCGAGCGCAGGCGGCGCAGCACGAACTCGCACGACAGCATCACCACCAGGCCCAGGCCGGTGAAGCCCACGCCCAGGTTGATCCAGCGCAGCAGCGGCAGCTGCGAGACGCCACGCACCATCGGCAGGCTCAGCTCCAGCCCGGCGCCCAGGCCCACCAGCGAGCCGGTGCACAGCGCCAGCGTGGCCAGCGCCGCGGGCCGGCCCAGCAGCAGCACGGCCAGGATCGGGGTGGCCATCAGCCAGGCCAGCATCATGGCGCCCAGGTGGATGAGCAGCCAGATGCCGGTGCCGTAGAAGACGGCCAGCACGCCCAATGCCCGCAGGCGGTACTTCAGCGGCCGCGCCAGCCTCAGCACGAGGGTGCCGCCGAGCACACCGGCGGCGGCCCACAGGTGGCGCCAGTCACCCAGGCGCAGGCCGACAGCGATCGACATCGCCACCTGCAGCGTGCCGGCCAGCAGGCCGGCGCGCAGCAGGTGCTCCAGCAGCTGCAGGCGCCATTGCTGCAGCTCGGCCGCGACGCGGTGGCACAGGCCGCCGGCCTGGGCCGGCGTGGGGGGAGCGGAAGGGGGAGGGTACGGCGGGCTCAAACGTCGGGCCGGCGACCTGAGACTGCGGTGCGCCGGCTTCAGCCGCTGTATCGGCGCGGGGCCGGCCGCAGCACAGCGGCGGGCGCCGCACGGCGGCCCGAAGCGTGGCAAATGTCCGGCGCCGGCCGGCGCAGTGCCGCCGCGTTCAGCGGGCGCTGCCGCGCTGTGCTCGCTGGGCGGCGATGAAATCGCGGTACCAGTGGGCGCTGTCCTTGGGCGTGCGCTGCTGGCTGGCGTAGTCCACGTGCACCAGGCCGAAACGTCGCGCATAGCCCGAATCCCACTCGAAGTTGTCGAGCAGGCTCCAGCAGAAGTAGCCGGCCACGTTGGCGCCCAGGGCCATGGCCTGGGCCACCGCATCCACGTGCATCTGCAGATAGGCGGTGCGGGCGATGTCGTCGACGCGGCCGGCCACCAGCTGGTCGGCATGGGCCATGCCGTTCTCGGTGATCAGCATCGGCGGCGGCTGGTACTCGGCGCTCAGGCGCAGCAGCAGACGGGTGAGCGACAGCGGGTGGATCTCCCAGCCCATGTCGGTGAAGCCGAGCGCGCCCGGCGCCGGCAGCGGCGGCTGCCGCGTGCTGACCCAGTCGCGGGTGTAGAAGTTGACGCCCAGAAAGTCCATCGGCTGGCGGATCACGGCCAGGTCGGCGTCGCCCACCTGCGGCGCGTCGGCGCCCAGGTGCGCCAGCACATCGGCCGGGTAGTGGCCCAGGAACAGCGGGTCCATGTACCAGCGGGTGGACAGGCCGTCGGCCAGGCGTGCGGCCTGCCGGTCGGCCTCGGTGGCCTCGGCGGCCCAGGGCGGTGTGTGGTTGAGCACGATGCCCAGCGGTGCGCGGGTGTGCGCCCGCATCGCCTGCATGGCCAGGCCATGCGACAGCAGCAGGTGGTGCGAGACCTGGAAGGCCGCGCGCCGGTCGCGATGGCCGGGCGCGAACTGGCCGGTCTGGTAGCCCAGCGTGGCGGTGCACCAGGGTTCGTTGTGCGTGGCCAGGCCGGCCAGGCGGTCGCCGAAGCGGCGGGCCAGCTCGGCGGCATAGTCGGCAAACAGCACGGCGCAGTCGCGCGACTGCCAGCCGCCGATGTCGTCCTGCAGCGCCTGCGGCAGATCCCAGTGGTACAGCGTGGCGTGCGGCGCGATGCCGGCGGCCAGCAGGTCGTCGATCAGCTTGTCATAGAAGGCGAAGCCGGGTTCGTGCCACGCGCCACGCCCCAGCGGCTGCAGCCGCGGCCAGGCGAACGAGAAGCGGTAGGCATCGACGCCCAGCCACTGCATCAGCTGCAGGTCCACCGCATGGCGGTTGACATGGTCGCAGGCGATGTCGATGTGGCTGCCGTCCTTCACCTTGCCGGGCGTGGCGCAGAACTGGTCCCAGATCGAGCGGCCGCGGCCGACGGCGTCGCCCTCGATCTGGGCCGCGGCGGTGGCCACGCCCCAGGCGAAGTGCGGCGGAAACTGCGGCGGACGGCTGGGGGCGGCAAAGGCCGCGGGCGCCGGTGGCGTGACAGGGAGGGACATGGGGATTCCTTGGCGATCGGCGGATTCAGGGCCGGGCGCAGGCTCAGGTCGGCAGGCCGGTGTCGGGCTTGCGCGGGAAGGGCGCCAGGCAGGCGGCCAGCACCGAGGGCACGGCGGCCAGCATCACCACGATGAAGTAGCTGCGGTAGCCCAGGTGGTCGGCCAGCGGGCCGCTGAGCGCCTGGGTGGGCACCAGCATCAGGTTCATCAGCGCGGTGCAGAAGGCGTAGTGGGTCATGTGGTGCCGGCCGGGCGACACCTGCTGCATCATGTAGAGCATGTTGGCCACGAAGCCGAAGCTGTAGCCGAACTTCTCCACCGACACCAGGGCCGCCACCGTCCACAGCGACAGGCCGTGGCCGGGCCCGGCCAGCTGCGACAGGATCACGTAGGTGATGTGCGGCAGGTTCAGGCACAGGGCCATGAACACCAGGGTCTTGCGGTTCAGGCCGTAGCGCGCCAGGAAGGCGCCGCCCAGCAGGCCGGCCACCAGGCTGACGGCCGTGCTGGCGGTGCCGTCGATCAGGCCCTTTTCCATCAGCGTCAGGCCGATGCCGCCGGCCTCGGGGGCGGCCTGCAGGAACAGTGGCCCCTCGATCAGCAGCAGGCCCTCGGAGCTGCGGTAGAAGAACACGAACAGCAACATGCCCCAGATCTGCGGCTTGGCGAAGAAGTCGACGATGGTCTCGACGAAGCTGCGCACCACGTCGGCCGCGCCTTTCGGGCGTTGGGCGAGGCTGCCGCTGGGCAGCATCCAGGCGTGGTAGGCGGCCAGCAGCGCCAGCGTGGCCGCCGACAGGCCCATGGCCCAGCCCCAGGCGCTGCTGGCCGGCAGGCCGTGCTGCTGCTGCAGCGAGCCGGCCGTCCACACCACCAGGGCGGTGCCGAACAGCCGCCCGACGTTCCAGAAAACGCCCTGCACACCGATGAAGGCGGCCTGCTGCCGCTCGTCGAGCGTGGTGACGTAGATGCCGTCCACGCAGATGTCCTGCGTGGCCGAGGCGAAGGCCAGCACCCACAGCATGGCGATGGTGATCTGGAAGTAGTTGGGCAGCGGCAGGCACAGCGCGATGCCGGCCAGCAGCAGCGCCATCAGCGCCTCCATGGCCAGCACGAAGAACTTCTTCGTGCGGTACATGTCGAGAAACGCGGCCCAGAAGGGCTTGAGCGACCAGGCGATGCCGATGCTGGCCGTGGCCAGCGTGATCTGGCCATCGCTGTGGCCCAGATCCTTGAACATGGTGCCGGCCACCCAGATCACCATCGCAAACGGAATGCCCTCGGCCAGGTAGGCCGTGGGCACCCACCGCCAGGGTGGGCGCGGGCGGCTGGACATCGGGTTCATCGGGTGGCCCTCAAGCGTGGTGGCAGGCAGTCGGCGTCAGAAGCGCACCTGGGTGCGCAGGCCGAAGCTGCGCGGCGGGTTGTAGAACGAGGTCCAGGTGCTGCCGGTGACCCACGAGGCATCGGTCTTGACCTTCTCGTCGCCCACGTTCACCACGAAGGCCTCGACGAACCAGCGGCCCTTGCCCTCTTCGTAGCGCAGGCTCAGGTCGGCGGTGGTGTAGGCGGCCTGCAGGCGCGCGTCGGGCGTGGCGCGTGCGTTGGCCGCGTAGCGGCTGTCCATCTCGCCGAAGGGGCTGAGCTTGGTGCGCGACTGGTGGTGCAGCTGCACGCGCGGCGTGAACTTGCCGCCGGCCGCGGCGAAGTCGTGCTCGAAGGCCACCGTGGTGGAGAACTTCGGCGCATGCGGCATCTGCTGGCCCGACAGGTTCTGCGCATTGGCGGCCACCGCGCAATCGAGCAGCGCCGAGTCGCAGGTCAGGAAGTCGTCGTACTTGGCATCCAGCACCGAGGCATGGCCGCTCAGGCGCGCGGCCGGCGTGACGCGCCAGCTCCACTCGGCCTCCAGGCCGTTGATGTTGGCGCGTGCGGCATTGCTGGTCACCAGCTGCTGCTGGCGCGCGGTGCCGGTGCCGGTGTATTCGATCGACGAGACCTGCATGTCCTTGTACTTCATCGCGAAGCCGGCCAGGTTGACGGCCAGCGCGCGGTTGAAGAACTCGGCCTTGGCGCCCAGCTCGAGGTTGGTGAGGAACTCGGGCTTGTGGCGCCGGCCGCCATCGGACAGGCCGCCCGACTTGAAGCCGGTGCTCACGGTGGCATAGGTCATCAGGTCGCGGCTGGGCTTGTATTCCACCCGCGCCAGCCAGGTGCTGGCGTTGTCCTTGGCCACGGCGTCGTTCCTGCCGCCGCCTGACCAGGTGCCGGTGCCGTCGGGCAGGGTGTTGGCATAGGCGCTGCCGCAGGTGGCGTGCGAGACCACGCCGCCCGGGCCGATCAGGCGCCCGCCGGTGGCCAGCGTGGCGCCGAAGTCGGGGCACACCCAGTTGCGGCCGCCCACGTCCTTCTTCTCCTCGCGGGTGTGGCGGCCACCCAGCGTGGCGCTGAGCATCGGCGAGATCTTCCAGGTGCCCTGGCCGAACACCGCGTTCGACGACAGCGTGCGCTTGGGCTGGATGAAGCTCATCGCCCAGGCGGTGTCGGTGGGCGCCGTGGGGTGCACCACGATCGGGCCGCCGCCGGCCAGCAGCGGGCTTTGCGAGATGTCGATGTCGAAGCGGATGCGGTTGTCCTCGCTCACCGAGAACAGGCCGGCGATCCACTCGAAGCTGCCGCCGCCGATCGACTTCAGGTTCAGCTCGTGCGTGCTGCTGTCAAAGCGCGACCACTCGGTGCGGTGCTCCTGCTTGAAGCCGGGCTGGGTGCCGGCGTCGTTGTCGCTGGCGTTCTTGCGCGCCATGCTGGTGAGGCTGCCGATGTAGCTGAGCTCCAGCGCCGGCGTGACGGCCCAGTCGATGCGGGTGCGCAGCTGGGTGCTGTCCTGGTCGAGCATGCCGGGGGTGTCGACCAGGGCCGAGTTCCACTTCTGGCCGGCGCGCGGCGTCTGCATCAGCGAGATCTGGCCGGCGCCGTTGTCGCGGTAGTACTCCAGCGCGGTGGTGGTGCTGATGTCGGGCGTGGGCAGCCACAGCAGCGTGGCGCGCAGGCCGGTCTGCTCGGTGGCGCCGTACTTGCGCGCACCGGGCTGCACATTGCTGCGCGGCTGGAACTCGACCCAGCCGTCCTGCTTGTCGCTGATGGCGGCCAGGCGCAGCGCGGCGCGCTCGCCCAGCGGCAGGTTGGCCGCGCCCTGCAGCGCCAGGCGGTGGCGGTCGCCCACGGTGATGCCGACGAAGCCGCTGTTGTCGCCCAGCCTGGGCTTGGCGGTGACCAGGTTCACCGAGCCGGCCGTGGCATTGCGGCCGAACAGCGTGCCCTGCGGGCCGCGCGCCACTTCCACGCTGGCCAGGTCGAACATCAGCGCGGTGGCGCCCTGCGGCCGCGGCGAGTAGATGCCGTCGACATGGAAGGCCACTGCCGGGTCACCCAGCTCGGTGTGGTTGGTGGAGCCGATGCCGCGCAGGAACACGTGCACGCCGCCCGAATCGCCATGCTGCTCGACCGTGAGGTTGGGCACCATCGACTGCAGCGTGCTCAGGTCCTTGACCTGCGCCTTGTCGAGCTCGCGCTGTGAAAACGCGCTGACGGCCAGCGGCGTGTCCTGCACCGTGGTCTGGCGCTTGGTGGCGGTGACGGTGACGCGCTGGGTGTCAGCGGCGTCAGGGGCCGCGGTCTGGGCGGCAAGCGGGGTGGCGGCCAGCAGGGCCAGCACGGCAGCGCTGACGCTGCGCAGGGCCGAGGGTCGGGTCATGACGGGTCTCCTGGAGCCGCGGCATGCGGGCGCCGCGGGGGTGTTGGTCTGGGCATGCGGCAGACCGTCTGCCGCCCCAGGGCGTGCCGGTCTGTCGACACAGGAACACCGATTGACAACGCTGTCAAACGGACTGACGCGATGTTCTGACGCTTGTCCTACGCTGTCAACGCCGAAAGACCGGAGGAGAGATCCGGATTAACCCGCAGCCCTGGGCGGCTGCACCGAGGCGCGCAGCACCACCTCGTAGGGCAGCACGCGGTCGGCCATGACTGACACCGCAGCGGGCGCTGCGCCGGGCGAGGCCGCGCCGGCACCGCTGCCGGCTGCCCCATCGTCTGGCGCCGAGCCGGGGGCGACGGCCGCCGCCGCCTCGGCCGGGCTGGCAGGCGCGCGCGACACCAGCATGTCCACCGCCGCCTCGGCCATTTCGCTGACCGGCTGGCGCACGGTGGTCAGCGGCGGCCACACCAGGCCGGCCAGCGGCGCGTCGTCGAAGCCCGCCACCGACAGGTCGCGCGGCACCTGCAGCCCGTGCTGCTGCGCCGCAGCCAGCACGCCCAGCGCCATGTCGTCGTTGGCGGCGAAGATGGCGGTGGGTGGTTCGGGCAGGCCCAGCAGCGCGGCGCAGCCGGCCATGCCGCTGGGAAACGTGAAATCGCCCGGCACCATCAGAGCCGGGTCATCGGCCAGGCCATGCGCCGCCAGCGCCTGGTGGAAGCCGTCGCGCCGGTGCGGCGCCGCAGCCTGCCCCAGGTTGCCGTGGATGTGGCCGATGCGGCGGTGGCCCTGGGCGATCAGCAGCTCGGTGAGCGCGCGCGCGGCGGCCACGTCGTCGATCGACACATTGCCGAAGCCCGGCCACGCCACGCCGGGCGAAATGCGCACGCAGGGCACGCCGGCATCGCTGAGCAGGCGCAGGATGGCGGGGTTGTCGCACACCGGCGGCGCGAGGATCAGGCCGTCGGGCCGCAGCGCGGTGAGCATGTGCTGCAGCTGGTCGGGCACATGCTCGCCGCTGTCGTCGAGCTGCTCCACCACCAGGTGGTAGCCCAGCGCGCGGCAGCGCGCCGTGGCGCCGCGCTGCAGGCCCACCACGAAGGCCGCGCTCGACGCGTAATACAGCAGGCCCAGCAGGCTGGAGCGCGCGCGCGCCAGGCTGCGCGCATGCAGGTTGGGCCGGTAGTCCAGCGCCTTCACTGAGGCCATCACGCGCTCGCGCATCGCCGGCACCACGTTGGGCTCGCCGTTGAGCACCCGCGACACCGTCTTCATCGACACCTGGGCATGGCGCGCCACATCGGTGATGGTGGGGACGGCAGGGCGGCGTGGGCTCATCGGCGGGGCAGGGCGGCTGTGGCCGGCAGAGGCGGTGGCGGGCGGCGCCACTGTGCCACAAGGCCTGGTGCGGGCAGCGCCGGCCCGCGCCCGCGCAGCCCTGACAATCCCCCCCCATGGCCCTGATCACCCTTGCCGACGCCCAGCTGGCGTACGGCCACGTCGCCTTGCTGCACCACACCGCGTTTGCGCTTGAAACCAACGAGCGCGTGGCGCTGATCGGGCGCAACGGCTCGGGCAAGAGCAGCCTGCTGAAGATCATGGCCGGGCTGGAGAAGCTGGATGACGGCACGCTGCAGCTGCAGCAGGGCCTGCGCCGCTACTACGTGCCGCAGGAGCCCGAGTTCAAGCCCGGCGCCACCGTGTTCGAGGCCGTGGGCGAGGGCGTGGCCGAGGCCCGCGCGCTGCGCGAGCGCTACGAGGCGCATGCCGACGGCGAGGATCTGGACGCGCTGCAAACCCGCATCGAGGCGCTGGACGGCTGGACCTGGGAGCAGCGCGTCACCGAGGCGCTGCAACGCCTGGCGCTCGATGGCGAGCTGCAGGTCGAGCGCCTGTCGGGCGGGCAGAAAAAGCGCGTGGCCCTGGCCCAGGCCCTGGTGGCGCGGCCCGACGTGCTGCTGCTCGACGAGCCCACCAACCACCTCGACATGGACGCCATCGACTGGCTGCAGGGCCTGCTGACCCAGTGGCAGGGCTCGCTGCTGACCATCAGCCACGACCGCGACTTCATCGACGCGGTGGCCACGCGCATCGTCGAGCTCGACCGCGGCATCCTGCGCAGCTACCCGGGCAGCTTCGCGGCCTACGAGAAGGTCAAGGAAGACGAGCTCAACAGCGAGGCCCTGGCCAATGCCCGCTTCGACAAGCTGCTGGCGCAGGAAGAGGTGTGGATCCGCAAGGGCGTGGAGGCCCGCCGCACGCGCAGCGTGGGCCGCGTGGCGCGGCTGCAGCGCCTGCGCAGCGAGCGCGCGGCGCGGCGCGACCAGGTGGGTCAGGTGCGGCTGGAGCTGGATGCCGGCATGCCCACCGGCAAGATCGTGGCCGAACTGACCGAGGTGACCAAGGCCTTCGGGGACAAGCTGATCGTCAAGGACTTCAGCACCACCATCCTGCGGGGCGACAAGATCGGCCTGGTAGGCCCCAACGGCGTGGGCAAGACCACGCTGCTCAAGCTGATCCTGGGCGAGCTGGCGCCCGACGCCGGCAGCGTGCGCCTGGGCACCAAGCTGCAGGTGGCCTACTTCGACCAGATGCGCGCCGGCCTGAACCTGGATGCCACGCTGGCCGACACCATCAGCCCGGGCAGCGAATGGGTGGAGATCGGCGGCCAGAAAAAGCACATCAAGAGCTATCTGGGCGACTTCCTGTTCTCGCCTGCGCGCTCCGACAGCCCCGTGCGCACGCTGTCGGGCGGCGAGCGCAACCGCCTGCTGCTGGCGCGGCTGTTTGCGCTGCCGGCCAATGTGCTGGTGCTGGACGAACCCACCAACGACCTCGACATCGAGACGCTGGAGCTGTTGGAGGAACTGCTGCAGGGCTATGCCGGCACGGTGTTCCTGGTCAGCCACGACCGGCGTTTTCTCGACAACGTGGTCACCAGCCTGCTGGCCTGGGAGGGTGATCTCGGGCCGAGCGCCGGGCCGCCCCCAAGCCGGCCCGGAGCCCCCTCGGGGGGCGCGGCGGCCTTGGCCGCCCTGGGGGCCAGTTCCACGGGCAAGTGGCGCGAGTACGAAGGCGGCATCGCCGACTGGCGCGCCCAGCGCGCGCGCATGCTGGCGGCGCAGGCAGCGGCGGCAGTGCCGGCCGCGGCGCCGGCGCCAGCCAGGCCGGCGGTGGCAGCGCCAGCCCCCGCGCCGGCCGCTGCGGCGCCCAAGGCCCGCAAGCTCAGCTACAAGGAACAGCGCGAGCTTGACGAACTGCCCCGGCGCATCGAGGCGCTGGAAGCCGAGCAGAAGGCCATCGATGCGGCCCTGACCGACGGCAGCCTGTACAGCACCGATGCCGCCAAGGCCGCGTCACTGGCGCAGCGCCACGCGGTGATCGACGAAGAACTGCTGCAGGCGCTGGAGCGCTGGGAGCTGCTGTCGGGTTGACAAACCCGACGCCGCGACCTCAGGTGTTGCGGTAGCCGTCCCAACCCTCGTTGGTGGCCGCCGGGTGCGAGCGGCTGACGATCAGCGCCGATTGCAGGTACAGCGCGTTCAGCAGGCGCATCGCGCCATCGCGGCTGAGGCCGGGCCAGTCGGCGATCTCGCGCAGGTTGTGGGTCTGGCGGCGCAGCCGCGCCACGCAGCCCGACAACACCGCGGGCATCCTCAGGCCGCCCAGGTTGACGCCCGGCGACACCCGGTACGCGGCCTGGCCGGCCAGCTCGGGCAGCAGGGCCGCGCGCGCGCCGGTGAGCGCCACCGCCCACAGCACCGGCGCCAGCGGCGCGTAGCCCAGCGTGTCGCCCATGCGGGCCAGCAGCGCGGCATCGCGCGGCGGGCGGCTGAGCGCCGGCTGCACATTGAGCACCTGCACACGCGACAAGTCACCCGCCAGGAACTCGGCCACCGGCTGCTGGCAATGCACCATGCCGTCGGCCGGAAACACCGACAGCGTCAGCTCCTGCCCCGGGGATTCGAGCCGGATGGCCAGCGGCTGGGTGTGGCGCACGCAGGCCGCCAGCACCTCGAGCAGCTCGCGGCGGTCGCCGTCGCGCTTTTCGAAGCGCATCAGATCCTGCAGCAGCGAGGGGCTCAGCGAGCTTAGGCTGGTGGCGCCGCCGTCGGCGGCATCGCCGCGCCCGGCCGTGGTTGGCGCGGCACGCGATCCCCACGGGTCTGGCGCTGGCTGCATGGGCTGGGTGGTCTGGAACATGTGGGGTCAGGGATAACGCCCAAATGGTACGCGCGCCCCGCGGCCCGCTCACCGCCGAGATTGGGGGCCCCGCATCTCCGGTGGGGAGTTCATGTCGGGGGGTGTCACAGGCTGTCGCGTGTGCTTGTGTAGGCCTGCCAGAAGCGCAGATCCTGTGCCGAGGCGAAGTTCAGGCGCATCAGCGTGCTGGCCCGCGGCTGGGCGTGGAACAGGCTGCCCGGCGCCAGCAGCCAGCCGGCATCGGCCATGCGCGCGGCCAGCGCATCGGTGTCGACGCCGGTGTCCACCCAGCCAAACAGGCCCTGCGGCGGTGTCATGAAGCGGCAGCCGGCGCCTTCGGCCAGGCGCAGCACGCGCTGGCGCGCGCCGTCCAGCTGCTGCTGCACGCGCTCGGCATGGCGGCGCAGCAGGCCCTGGTCGAGGCACCAGGCCACGGCGCGCTCCATCAGCGAGGGCGTGGTCAGCGTGGTCAGCAGCTTGGTGTCGATCAGGCGCTCGGCCAGCGCCGGCGCGGCCGCCACATAGCCCACACGCCAGTTGGGCGCCAGGATCTTGGAGAAGCCCGAGACATAGACCGTGCGCTGCAGCCCGTCCAGCGCCGACAGCCGCGGCGCATGGTTGGGCGCCAGCCAGGCGTAGGTGTCGTCCTCGACGATGGTCAGGTCGTGCGCATCGGCCAGCTTCAGGATGCTGTGCGCGGCGGCCAGCGACAGGGTGTGGCCCGTGGGGTTGTGCAGCACGCTCACGGTGACATACAGCCGCGGCCGGTGCTCGACCAGCAGCCGCTCCAGCTCGGCCAGGTCGGGCCCGTCGGCGCCGTCGCGGCAGCGCGGCACCGGCAGCAGGCGCATGCCCAGGCGGCTGAGGCGGGCGAACTCCACCGCCCAGCCGGGCTCGTCGACCAGCACGGCATCGCCGGGGCGCAGCAGCGTGCGCGCCACCAGGTCCAGCGCGTGGGTGGCGCCGATGGTGGTGACGATCTGGCCCGGTGCGGCGGCCAGGCCCAGATCGCCCCCCAGGCGGCGCGACAGCGCCTGGCGCAGCCCGGCGTCGCCGGCCGGTTCACCATAGCGCAGCGCCTCCTGGGCATCGGGCAGGGCGCGGCGCAGCGCACGGGTCAGCAGCGCGGCATCCAGCCAGGCCTCGGGCAGCGTGCCCTGGCCCGGCCCGGGGCCGATCAGCCGCGGCAGCGTGGCAGTGGCAGCGGCCTGTACGGGCGTCACGGCCTGGCCGGCGCTGCGCTGGAACATGCCGCGGATCAGCGCCGTGGCATCCACCGGTGCCTCCAGCGCGGCGCCACCGGGCAGACCACCGGGCAGGCCACCAGGCGGCATCAGCGCGCCGGCCGGCGTGGCCGTGCGCGCCCCGGCCACCGGCCCGCGCACGAAGAAACCGCGCTGGCGCCGCGCCTCCACCAGGCCCTGGGCCTGCAGCTGGTCGTAGGCCAGCACCACGGTGCTGGGGCTCACGCGGTGCTGGCGCGCGCATTCGCGCACCGAGGGCAGGCGCGCGCCAGGCGTCAGTGCGCGGTGGCGGATCCGCTCGGCAAACAGTGCGGCCAGCTGAGCGCCCAGCGGCGCACCGCGTTCACGCAGGGCCGGGCCGGATGGGGGCAGGCTGCCGGACGACTGCGCCGCGGGGCTGATCGGATCTGTGTGGGGCATGGTGGGCACGCGGTGTATCGATGTTGGGACCAATACAGTTTCATGATCTGTACTGTCTTCTGTGCTGCTGCTGTGTTGATGGTGCCCCTAGACTGGCCTGCATGTCCAGCCCTCCCATCCCTGCCACCGCTGCCGCCACTGCCGCCGCCAGTGCCCCGGCCGCGCCTGCCGGTCGGTTCCACGGCCTGTCGGCAGCCACGCGTGGCTGGTTGCTGGGCGCGCTGGGCGTGGCGCTGTTCGCCCTGACCATTCCGATGACGCGCCTGGCCTCGGGCAGCCTGGCCGCGCCGCAGCTGCCGGCCGAGTTCGTGGCCATCGGCCGCGCCGCGCTGGCCGGCCTGCTGGCGGCGGCCTGGCTGGTGGCGGTGCGCGCACGCCGGCCCACGCCGGCCCAGTGGCGCGGGCTGATGCTCACCGCCAGCGGCGTGGTGTTCGGCTTTCCGCTGTTCCTGGGCTGGGCCGTGCAGCGCGTGGATGCTGCGCACGCCGCGGTGGTGAACGGCCTGCTGCCGATGGCGACCGCGGTGATCGGTGCCGTGCTGCTGCGCCAGCGCGCCAGCGCCGCGTTCTGGGCCTGCGCGGCGCTGGGCATGGGCCTGGTGCTGGGCTTTGCGCTGTGGAAGGGCGGCGCCCGCCTGCAGCCGGCCGATGCGCTGCTGCTGGCCGCCGTGCTGTGGGGCGGTTTCGGCTATGTGATGGGGGCGCGGCTGTCCACCCCCGGCGGCCCGGGCCGGCCGGCGATGGCGCCCGAGCAGGTGATCAGCTGGGTGCTGGTGGGCTGCCTGCCGGTGACGCTGCCGCTGGCCTGGTGGGTGCTGCCGGTGGATGTGGCCCATGTGCGGCCGGCGGCCTGGGGCGGCTTCATCTACGTGGCGCTGATCTCGATGTGGCTGGGTTTCTTCGCCTGGTACCGCGGCCTGGCGCTGGGTGGCATGCTGCGGGTCAGCCAGGTGCAGCTGGTGCAGCCCTTTCTGTCGATGTGGCTGGCCGTGCCGCTGCTCGGCGAGACACTCGATACCGTCACGGTGGGCTTCTCGCTGGCCGTGATGGCCACCGTGGCCGTGGCACGCCGGCTGCCGGTGCGGCCGGCGGCGCGATGATGTGCGCACGGCGGCTGAGCCCCCCGACAACTGAGGAACACGACATGACACTCTGGACCCAGGCCCGCCGCAGCGCGCGGCTCAACCCCTCGATCATCCGCGAGATCCTGAAGGTGACCGAGCGGCCCGGCGTGCTGTCGATGGCCGGTGGCCTGCCCTCGGCCGACACCTTTCCGGTGGCGGCCATCCGCGCGGCCTGCGAGCGTGTGCTCAGCGATGCGCCGCAGCAGGCGCTGCAGTACTCGTCGAGCGAGGGCTTCGCGCCGCTGCGCGAATGGGTGGCCACGCACCTGGCGGCCCAGGGCATGCGGCTGACG
>CAYPDO010000046.1:0-14795 GCA_964409495.1 uncultured Bordetella sp. | reverse complement strand
ACTCGCACCGGCATGGCACTTGGCCCGCTTCCCGGAGTGGTCCATCATCCGTCCATCATCCGTCCAGCGGGCCAAGCGCCACACCGGCGCTCGCGCCTCAGCTCAAACGCTAGGCGTCGCAGGCGATCTACCTCTGAACCACGGCTGAAGCGGAGCTCTGCGACGGAGCCGCAAGAGGCCCAAGCCAGCGGCCAACATCGCCCAAGTCTGAACTTCCGGCACCGGCGTCGCCATGAACGCACGTCGCTCACCATTGAAGAATCCAGAGCCAACGATCTGGCCGGCATCGTTGATGCCGTTCCCGGAAGTCAACACCCAGCCCGATGACGGGTCGATCAGTTCGTTAAGATCGAGCAAGGCTTTACCGTCGTAGAGAAATGCATGCGAGACTCCATCACTCGTGAAGGCATACCCGGCCACTTGGCCGTATGCGTTGATGCTGTTTCCTCGCGAGTAGAGGCCCCCAAAAGTTCCCAGATCAATCATCACGCCATCTTTGTGAAGGAACGCGTGATCATCTGGGCTGCCAACGACAAACTGTGATGAGCCGGTGACTTGCCCAGAGTCGTTAATGCTTCTACCTTCACTAAAGGTTCCACCCAACGTACCCAGATCAGTGACAACGCCGTTGTAGTAAATGCTTGCATGCCCATTTGTGTGACCGGTCACTTGACCTAGCGCATTTATGTCCATTGCTCTGCTATTGAAAGGACCGGTCAATGGACTGAGCCCAACCCCAATGTCGGTCATCGTTCCGTTGACGTAGCTGAACGCACGATATTCTCCGAAGCCCCCATAGACAATACCCACAGCATGACCGGAATCGTTGATGCCGTACGCTTGCCCGTGTGGATAAGGATGCGGCGTACCGGGAAACAGCAAGGTGCCCAAGCTCGTCACGGTGCCATTGCTGAAAAGCGCTGCGCGCGACTTGTTGTTGCCGGTGGTATCAGCATAACCGACCACCTGACCAGCTGAATTGATACCGAAGCCGCTGCTCCGACTACCTCCCAAGGTACCCAAGTCGGTCATCTGGCCGTTGCTGTAAAGGAACGCGTGGCTGATGCCGCTGATGACCTCCGCAGTGCCGGTTACCTGCCCGGCGGCGTTGATATCGCTGGCCTCGCTCCAGGCTCCCCCGAGCGTGCCTAGGTCAGTAACCACGTACCCAGTCGCATGGACTGGTGTCGCAATGCCGCAGGCGATGGTTAGCGCAAGCGCGGATTGCGCAAGTAAGCGTCGAATTTGCAAGTCTCCCTCCGGGTGGTCTGTGGAATGTCGACTTATTCTCCCGAGAGCGATGTGACGTTTGCCTGCCGTACGCCAGCCGTCAATAGCCCGATCGGCGCAGGTCTCCCCTCCCTTCAGGGGGCGGGCCTCACCGTTTCGTGCGGCGCACAACAGCCACATCACCTGGGCAAGTAAGGCGCGTGGACGTAGAGACTACGAGTCCGTGGACGGGTCAAGGATGGCCGAAGGCCACCCGAAGGGCTGGACATTGACGCGTGTACAGATCACAAGGGGCAAGAACAGAGGGGATGAGGGGGGCGAGGCCGTGCAGGGGAAGCCGGGTGGCAGCCCGCACTTCGGGCAAGTTCCGGGACAGGCTGCGCTTGAGGCGCTGGCCACGGCGGGCCGCGATGCTAGGGCGTTGGCAGCCAGGGCCTGCCTGGCCGGCGCCGCTGCGGTGGCCGCTGCCGCATCGCCAACCGGATCTGGCACGATCTGCCGGACGACGGCAGCCGCGGGCTGACCCGCGCCTGACCGAATTCCTGCCGACAATCGCCGATCGACGCCCGCTGTTGATCGTCGATGGATGCACGCCCGATGCCGATGACGCACACCCTGCCCACCCCGAGCCCGCCAACGGCCCTGCTGCACCGCTACCGCAGCGTGCGCGCCCGCAGTGAACACCTGTGCGCGCCGCTGGCGGTTGAAGACCATGTGCCTCAACCGGTGGCCGAGGTCAGTCCGCCGAAGTGGCATCTCGGGCACACGGCCTGGTTCTTCGAGACCTTCCTGCTGCTGCCGCACCTGCCGGGCTACCGGGTCTGCCATGCTGGCCATGGCTACCTGTTCAACAGCTATTACGAGGCAATGGGCGACCGCGTGGCACGTCCGGCGCGTGGCCACCTGAGCCGGCCAACCGTGGCCGAGGTGCTGGCCTACCGGGCCCATGTGGACGAAGCGATGGCCGCCTTGCTGGCGCAGCCGCTGGCGCCAGACCTTGCCGCGCTGGTGGAACTGGGCCTGCAGCACGAGCAACAGCACCAGGAGTTGCTGGTCACCGATCTGAAGGTCATCCTCGGTGTCAATCCGCAGTCACCGGCGTACCGGCTGCAGGACGCCGGCGTGCTGGACCTCGCGGCCGAACACGACTGCAGTGGCCCGCCGCTTGAAGATTGGCTCGGCCTGCCCGCCGGCACGGTGCACATCGGTCACACCGGCTCAGGCTTTGCCTTCGACAACGAGGCGCCGCGCCATGCCGCCTTGCTGCAGCCCGGCGTGCAGCTGCGCCGTGCGCTCGTCACCAACGCCGAGTACCTGGCCTTCATCGCCGACGGCGGCTATGCCCGCCCGGCGCTCTGGCATGCCGAAGGCTGGGAATGGGTGCGCATGCTGCCGCGCAAGGCGCCGCTGCACTGGCACGCGGACGAGGCTGGACAGTGGCAGCACTACACACTGGCCGGACTGCAGCCGCTCAAGCCCGCGGCGCCGGTGACGCACGTGAGCTTCTACGAGGCGTTCGCGTTCTGCCATTGGGCAGGCTGGCGACTTCCGACCGAATGCGAGTGGGAGGCCGCCTCCGCACGGCTGGGCTGGGGGCAGCGCTGGGAGTGGACCCAGAGTGCCTACCTGCCCTACCCGGGCTTTCGCGCACGCGACGGCGCCATCGGCGAGTACAACGGCAAGTTCATGGTCAATCAGCAGGTGCTGCGCGGGGCTTCGTTCGCCACGCCGCCGGGGCACGCACGATCGACCTACCGCAACTTCTTCCACGCACCGCTGCGCTGGCAGTACACCGGCATCCGACCGGCTCGCGATGTCGCCTAGCGCGGGAAAGGCGTGTCCAGAATGGTCTGCGACGAGTTCTCGCGTCACGGCGCCCGGCGCACGCCGGCTTCAGCCCCGCGACGGCACGCACAGGCCCTGTGTCTTGCACGCGGCTGCACCACCTTGCAGCGCCTCGCCCGGTGCAGGCATTTGCCAAAGCAAGGCGGCCAGGCCGTCACGGAACACCGGGGGGCCATCGACAACGAGAATTGCATCGGTGAAGGGCCTCCACGCGAGGTGACGGCCCGGCCCCAGCGGCATGCACCCGGCAACACAGCGGGCGCAGCCTGGAGCCATCGGTTCAAGCCACCGGCTTGGTGATGACCGGCCGGCCCTGCGCGCGCCAGCCGTCCAGGCCACCGATCAGGAAGCGCGCGTCCACGCCGGCCGCCTTCAGCCGCATCGCCGTGGATCGGCTGACCTCGTGCCCGAAGACGCAGTACACAACCACCGGTCCCTGCCCGATCAGCTCGGTCGACCAGGCGTCCACCTGCGCAGGGTCGCGCCACTGCGCGCCGTCAGCCATTGCGTCAGACTGCTGGTAGACGCCAGCCCGTCGCACATCGATGAGCCGTGCATGGCCCGCCTGGTCGGCGGTGGCGCCCACAACTTCGCTCGCGCCGTGGACGGCCTGCTGGTAACGCGCATGGACGCCGGCCCAGTCGATCGCCCGCATGAACGCATCCACATAGGCACCGGCGGCCGCGCCGAAGTCCAGGTGGTAGGCATGCTCATACATGTCCAGGGCCAGCAGCGGCGTGGCGCCTGCCAGGGCATGGGTGTGATCGGCAGCCCATTGGTTGACCAGCCGCCCCTCGCGCGGCACGAACGCCAGAGTCACCCAGCCCGAGCCGCCGCCCAGCGCCTTGCCCATCGCGGCGAACTCGTGGCGCCAGCGATCACTGCTGCCGAAGCTGGCACTCAGCGCCAGGTCCATCGCCGGCACCATGGGCTGCGGCTGCGCGGTGAGGCTGGCGAAGTACAGCTCGTGCAGCAGCATCGCGTTTGTCGCGATCAGTTCCTCGCGCTTCAGGCCGTTCAACTCGAAGCCCGGCAGGCCGGCGATGTCCGCGGCCTTCAGCCTGTGGCGGATGGTGTTCAGCCGCTGGACGGCGCCGCTGTAGTGGTTCTGGTGGTGGCTGCGCAGCAGCTTGTCCGACAGGCCGTTGATCGTGCCAGGGTCGAAGGGCAGGTCCAGGATGCGAGCGGCCATCGGAAGTCCTCTCACGCGTTGGCGGCCAGCGCAGCGCGGCCCATCTGGAACAACAGCCCTGCAATGCCGGCGACCAGCACCACCGGGACCACACCGAGCCTGAAGCGAAACAGCGCGACGGCCGCGCTCAGCCCGATGACCGCGGCCGCCCACTCGAAGCGCATGCTGAAGCCTTGCGGCCACAGCACGTGGTAGGCAAAGAACACCGCCAGGTTCACGATGACGCCGACAACGGCGGCGGTGATGCCGGTGAGCGGCGCGGTGAACTGCAGCTTGCCGTGCGTGGACTCGATGAACGGCCCACCCAGGAAGATGAACAGGAACGACGGCAGAAAGGTGAAGAAGCTCACCACCGCGGCCGCGACGCTGCCGGCGAGGAACAGCGCGTCGGCGCCAAAGATGGCATGGGTCCAGCCGCCGACGAAGCCGACGAAGGCCACGACCATGATCAATGGCCCCGGTGTCGTCTCGCCGAGCGCCAGGCCGTCGATCATCTGCGGTGCGGTCAGCCACTGGAACTGGTCGACCGCGCCCTGATACACGTAGGGCAGCACGGCATAGGCGCCGCCAAAGGTCAGCAGCGCCGCCTTGGTGAAGAACCAGCCCATCTGCGTGAGCACGCCCTGCCATCCGTACACGGCCGTCAGCGCGCCCAGCGCGACGGCCCACAGGGCCAGGCAGGCCATGAGCACGGCACGGCAGCGGCCCCAGGTGAAGCGCGCGTGGGCTGGCGTCGGCGTGTGGTCGTCGATCACGGCAGGGCCATCGGCCTTGTGGGCCGGGCCGTGCCCGCCTCCAGTCTTGAACTTGTCGGGTGCGAACCGGCCTCCGAGGTAACCGGCAAGGCCGGCAATGCACACGATCAGCGGAAACGGCAGGCCCAGCGCGAAGATGGCCACGAACGAGCCTGCCGCGATGGACCACAGCCGTGCGTTCTTCAACGCCCGCGCCCCCACGCGCCAGGCCGCATGCACGACCAGGGCGGTGACTGCCGGCTTGATGCCGTAGAAGAAGCCGGCCATCGCCGGCAGTTGCCCGAAGGCGAGGTAGACCCACGACAGCGCGATGAGGATGAACAGCGACGGCAGCACGAACAGCCCGCCCGCGACGATGCCGCCCCAGGTGCGGTGCATCAGCCAGCCGATGTAGGTGGCGAGCTGCTGCGCCTCGGGCCCGGGCAGCACCATGCAGTAGTTCAGCGCATGCAGGAACCGGTTCTCTGAGATCCAGCGGCGCCGCACCACGAGTTCCTCGTGCATGATCGCGATCTGGCCGGCAGGGCCGCCGAAGCTGATGAGGCCCAGCTTCAGCCAGAAGCCGAAGGCCTCGGCGCGTGTGGGCTCCGGCACGGCGGCCGGGCCGGGACGGACGGGGGTTTCAGCGCTCATCGGGCACCTGCAGGGCGGCGTAGCAGGCATCGAACACCGGCAGGGCTGCGGCCAGCAGTTCGTCGTCGTCGGCATGGCGGGCCTGGAGCCCGCGAACCAGCATCTCGACGCCTGCAGCCTCGTCGACCGGAATCCCGCCAACGTCGATGCAGTGAACCAGCGACGCCAGGCGCTGCAGCGCCGGGTCTTGCATCAGGCCGAAGCTTTCGGCCACCACCTCGAAGGTCACCTTGTCACCCACGTGCGAGAAGGTTGCGCCATCGAAGTCATAGCCCAGAGCCGACTTGGGGCACTTTTGCGGATTGGCCAGCCAGGTGAACCTGGGACGCTGGTCAATGAAGCGCTGGATCAACCACGCGGTGCCGAGACGATCCACCCACGGGCGCTGGCGGGTGGCCCAGGTTCGGCCCTGGTATTCGGCGATGGACCGCGCAGCGATCGCAGCGTCGGTGCTGGCCGGTTCATCAGGCGACAGGTGGCGCTGGATTTCCTGGCGCAGCGCGGCCAGCGCATCCGCGGCCTGCTGGCTGCCCATGCCGGGGAAGAAGTCGTGGGCCTGCAGCGCCTGCAGCTGGGTCTCCAGCGCCCTGAGCATCTTGCGCAGCTCGGCACCCGTTGACCGCCTGATCGCAGCCCGGGCCTGCTTGACCGATTGCAGGTACTCGGCGAAGAGCGCTGACCGATCAAAGAGCGCGCGAAACGACTGCGCCTGGGCCTCGTCGCGCGCCTGCAGCACGAGCATGTGGGCCTCGGCGCCGGCTTCGGCAATGGTGCGCTCCAACGCCCACAGCGTTGTGGCCGTCGGTGCGTGCCCGGGCAAGACATACACCCCCTCGCGCAGGGTTCCGGCGCCGGTGGCCTTGAGCGCACGCCACACGCGCACGCGAAGCCCGCTCGGGCTGGTTGGAAGCGTTGCGGTCAGCACGAGCCAGTTCGCCTTCATGCAGCAAATATCGCATGTCGCGATATCTGCTACAAGCGCGCATTTCATGGGCGCGCGGCAGCTGTGGTGATGGGCGGCCGGCGCCTAGGGCGTCAGGGCCCACCCGCTGCCAATGCGCACCGCGCCGCTGGCCGACACGGTCCCGAGGTCGCCTTGCGGCGCCACGAAATCCAGCGCCAGCCGGCGGATGGTTCCGTTGGCATCCACCTGCAGCTCGTGAATGACGAACTCACCTTGCACCGCAGAGAAGACATGGGCGCCGCTGCTGACGTCCAGGCCCGGCACACCCTTGGCAGGACGCTGGTACCAGGTGCTGCTGTAGGCATTGGCGTAGCGCCCCGGTTGCAGTGGCCGGCCATCGGAACTTTGAAGTTCGATCCGCCAATCGCCGTTCGGGTGGGCCGGGTCGGCGGCTTCCACATAGGCCAGGCTGATGCGGTCTGCGTGCAGGCTGGCCGCCAGGCGGCCGACGGCCGGACCGCTCCAGTATTCCTTCTGCGGCGCAGACCAACCGCCCGGATCGACCGGCATCCGAAGGCGGCTGAACCAGGCGTCCGAGGTGTCCGCCACGGTTCGCAGCACAAAGTCGGCACTTTCGCTTTGATCGACGCCGTCCATGCTGACGGTCAGCCGCAGCGTCGCCGATGCAATGCCGCGCGCTTCGGCGCCCAGGGAGAGCACGGTGACACGCGCATCGGGTTGCGAGATCGTGACCGGTGTTCCGCTCACCTGGCGCCATCGATAGCGCAGCTTGCCGATGGCCTCTGCAGGCGGCGCCAACCCAGCCACCTCGAGCGGCGTGCCCGCCGTCAAGGTCTGCCGCGTGGCCAGCGTCGATTGCGGATTGAGCAGGTCCGGCGTCGTGAACTCACCGATGTTTCCGCCATATATCGACAGCGTGCCGCCCGTTGTGGCGCGCATGAGTTGCCCGTCTGCGCTGGTCTCACCCGTCTCAACCCGGAGTTGGTAGCGGCGCGAGTACAGCAGAGGCGACACAGGGCGCAGCTTGATCAGGGCCCCGACCCTCTCAACCTGTACCGGCACGTCGACACCGGGTGTCGGCGCCTGGTCCAGGCGTCCCTTGTCGAGCAGGCGCCAGCGCCAGTCCGCCGCCCCGGCCACCGGCCGCGTGAACTGGAACGAGAACGTGAAATCGGTGGGCAGCGTGCTGTGGCCGACAAAGGCCGGTCGCATGGTGAAGCCGCTGGGGTCGTAGGCAAAGGCGTTGCCCTTTCCCCAACGCGTGTAGTCCGCGAAGAACACGCCAGAGGCAACACCGGCGCTCAGCCAGGTTCCGGTGAGCTGCACCTCCCGGCTGCCGTCGCCCGCCTGGTCCAGCCAGCCGCCAAAGTCGGCATGGTCCGGCGGGCCTGCGGCCACCACCTGCACACGGGCCTCGTCGCGACCGCGCCCCAGCATGCGGATCTCGCCCTGCTGTGCGCCAGGCTCGGGTAGCGTGTCCAGCCAGGACTTGAGCGGCGCCGTGGTCGCGACATTGAAGCCACCCCCGAGCTCCGGGCTGTCGTAGCGCATCTGCAGATCGATGGCGGTGCGCGCCTCGTCCCAGTGATGGGTCTTGCTGATGCGCAAAGCGGTCATGCGATCAGGCCCGACCGTCGAACCTGGAAAGTCGACGCTGATCGCATCATCGGTGCCGTCGCCGATCCTGAGGCTGTGGCGGAGTTCGGTGCGCGAAACGCTCAGGCGCACGTGCCCGGTGATGCGAAAGTCGCTGCGGCCCGGCAAACCAGTGGTGTAGCCGATGGCCACACCAGGCGCCGGAAGTGCAAGCTGGGCATCGAAATCCCCATTTGCCGCGGCGCTGATCAAGGTGACCGTGACGCGGCCGTCCATGCCTCTCGTGAGCGGGTCGCGCGAGCATGCGGCGTAGTTCAGCGACAGTTCATCGCCTGCGCTCAGCGTCTTGCTGGCGTCTTTGTCCAACCACTCGCGCTGAAGCTGACCGCCCCCTTGGCACCCACCCCGACTGGGCTGTCCGGGTTCGGTCGCAATGTCGTCGCTGACCAGTTGGCCCAGGCGGAACATCAGCTCGGTCGCCCACAGCGGATAGCCCGCCACGCGACCGACGTTCTCCGGACTGAAGGCGATGAGGCCGCTTCCCGTCACCGGCGGCTCGCCCGAGCCTGGCGGTGTTCCGCCCCCGCTGCCGCCACCGCCACCGCCACAGGCGACCAAGGTGATCAAGCCTGCCACCGCCAGCAACGCCTTGCAGCGTCGCACGCCATTGCCTATCCGCACCACGCTTCTCCCTGCCGGCCGCCGGTGTCGGTGCACCGGTATTTGAAGGCAGTCTAGCGGAGGGCTGCCATTGCTTGCCCACGGCCGTCGCTGCGGCCTGGCGGCGGGCCGGGCGAAAGGCGTCAGGGCGCCCCTTGCGCAGCCGCGCCGGCCGTGACACCGGCCAGCGCCACCGGAAACCGCAGCAAGGGGCCCACCGCCGTTGCCACGAAGCGCACGCCGTCGGCCAGTGCTGGCTGTGTCGCCAGTTCATCCAGCGCCACCACCTCGGCCACCGGCACATCGGCGCCTGCCAGCCGGTCCAGGGCCTGTTGGCAGGTCTCGCGGCTCAGCACGGCGGCGATGGCCGCGTGGATGTCGGCCGCAGCGGCGGCGCGCCCGGGGTACTGGGCATAGGCTGGCCCGCTGAACTGCGGCAGCGGCAGGGCCTTGACCAGCGCCTGCCAGAAGTGGTCTTCCAACGCAGCCACCGTCAACGCGCGGCCATCGCTGCATTGGAAGGTGCCATAGGCAGGACGTTGCTGCACCGACCGGCGCGCACGATCCGCATCGCCGCCGGCATCGTGCAGCGCCGCCAGCCGCGGGTTCATCCAGTGCGCCACGCAGTGCGTCAGCGAGATGTCCAGATGCTGGCCTGCGCCGCTGCGCGCGCGGTGCAGCAGCGCCGTCTGCACCGCCGCCAGGGCGTAGGTGGCGCCCGCCAGGTCGGCCACCGGCACCCCGAACGAGGGCGAGCCGGTGCCGTCCTTCATGGCCATGCCGACCACGCCCGCCGTCGCCAGGTAGTTCAGGTCGTGACCCGGCCACTGCGCGCGCGGCCCGTGCGCTCCATAACCCGACAGCGACGCGAGCACGAGCCGCGGGTTGCACTGCTGCAGCCGCGCCCAATCCAGGCCCAGGCGCGCCAGCACACCCGGACGGAAGGACTCCACCATCACATCGGCACCGGCGGCCAGCGCCAGCACGTTGGCCACGCCGGCCTCGGTCTTCAGGTCGACGCGCACCGCCCGCTTGCCGCGGTTCACGGCCGTGAACAAGGCCGGCGATGCCCGGCGGATCGGGTCGCCATGCGGTGGCCGCTCGACCTTGATCACGTCAGCCCCCAGCTCCACCAGGCTTTGTGTCATGAACGGGCCGGGCAACAGCTCCGACAGGTCCAGCACCCGCAGCCCGGCCAGCGGCGCCGGCGCGTCGGGGTCGATCGGCCGCCAGTCGATCATGGCGCCCCCTCGCCGCGGCCCACGATCACGGCGTCCAGCGCCACCACGCCCTGGCCGGCCGGCCCGACCCAGACCGGGTTGAGGTCGATCTCGTCGATGCGGTCGCCTTGGGCGCCGACGAAGTCCGACACCGCCAGCAGCAGGTCGACCAGCGCCGCCACGTCGGCCTTGGGCCGGCCGCGCGCCCCGTCCAGCAGGGCGAAGCTGCGCGGCTCGCGCACCATGCGCTCGGCCTCGGCGCGGGTGAGCGGCAGCAGCCGGCGGGCCACGTCCTGGAACAGCTCGACATGAATGCCGCCCAGGCCGAAGGTCAGCACGGGCCCGAACACCGGGTCGCGCGAGACGCCGACCAGCACCTCCACGCCGCCGGCGCCGGCCATGCGCTCCACCAGCAGGCCCTGCACCCGCGCCTGCGGCGCGCGTTCGCGCACGCTGGCGTGGATGCGGTCCCAGGCTTCGCCCACCGCCGCCGCATCCGCCAGGCCCACGGCCACGCCGCCCACCTCGGTCTTGTGGGCGATGTCGGCGCTGGCCACCTTGGCCACCAGCGGACAGCCGATGCGCTCGGCGGCGGTGATGGCTTCTTCGCGGCTCGTCACCAGGGCCGAGGGCAGCACCGGCACGCCATGCCGTGCCAGCCACTGCTTGGCCTCGTGCTCGGTCAGGCGCAGCGCCGGGCCGGGCTGTGGGGTCTGGCCCAGCGTCGGCCACGGCTGCCAGTCCAGCCGGTCGGCGCGGCGTCGCCACCGGCCGTGGTCCAGCCAGCGCCGGATGGCCTTGGCCGCCTTGCCCACGCTGCGCGCCGGCACGATGCCGTGCCGGGCATACAGCTCGAAGCCTTCGCCGATGCGGTCGCTCATCCAGATCGGCAGGATCGGCACCGGGCTTTGCGCCTGCACACGCAGCACCGCCTCGGCCACCTCGACGGTGATGGCGCCGTAGGCGATCGCGATCGGCAGCACCGTCAGCGCCACGCCAGGGTCGCGGCACACCTGCAGCAGCGTGCTGTCGAACAGGCCCTTGTGCGCCAGGATGGCGGCGGTGGTGTCCACCGGGTTGCCCACGGCGGCATAGCTCGGGAACTTTTCGGTCAGCACACGCACCGTCTCGGGCTGGAACGTGGTCAACCCGATGTGCAGCTGACCAATGTGGTCGGCCGTCAGTGCCGCCGCCCCGCCCGACGAGCAGTACACCGCGATCTTGTCCACCTCACCCGGCAGCTGGCGCGCCAGCAGCCAGGCGGTGTCGACGAGCTCGTCGATGTCGTCGACCTCGATCACGCCCAGCTGGGCCAGCACGGCGCTGTTGACCTGGGCCGATCCGGTGATGGACGCGGTGTGCGAGGCGGCGGCACGCGCGCCTTCGTCGCTGCGGCCCACCTTCAGCCCCACCACCGGCTTGCCCTTGCGCGCGGCCTTCTGCAGCGCGCGCACCAGGCGCGCGCCGTCCTTGATGCCCTCGATCAGCGTGACGATCACGCGGATGTCGGGCGCATCGGCCATGTAGTCGATGAAGTCGGCCACCTGCAGGTCGGCCTCGTTGCCCGAGCTGCTCCACAGGCCCACGCCGATGCCGCGGTCCATGGCCTGCATGATGTTGCGGCCCAGACCGCCGCCCTGGGTGGCGATGCCGATCGGGCCCGGCCTCAGGTCATGGGGAAACGATGGCGAGAAGGTGAGCCCCAGGCGCGCGTTGACATTGCACACGCCCGGGCAGTTCGGGCCGTAGATGCGCATGCCCGATGCGGCGGCAATGTCGCGCATGCGCGCCTCCATCGCCTGCCCCTCGGGCCCGGTCTCGCCGAAACCCGAGCTCAGCACCACGGCAAAGCGCACGCCGCGCGCGGCGCATTGCGCCAGCACGTCCAGCGTGGCGGCGGCGGGCACCACCACCACCGCCAGTTCGGGCGTGGCCGGCAGGCTGTCCACGCTGGGCCAGGTCTTGCGGCCGAAGAGCTCGGGCTTGCTGGTGCTGACCAGCCACACCTCGCCCGCATAGTGCGAATGCACCAGCAGGTTGTCGAGCGTGCGCGCGCCGATGCTGTCGGGCCGGTCAGAGGCACCGACCACCGCGATCGAGCGGGGATTGAACAAGCCGTGCAGTGGGTTCATCGTGTGGCCTCAGGCAATGGCGTTGATGCCGAGAATCTCGCGGCCGACAATCAGTGTCTGGATCTCGGTCGTGCCTTCGGGGATCATGCCGCCGCGGGTGTCGCGGAAGATGCGCTCGATCGGGTAATCCTCGCTGTAGCCCAGGCCGCCGTGCACCTGCATGGCCATGTTGGCCACCTCGTGCGCGGCTTCGGTGGCATACAGCTTGGCAATGCTGCAGGCCGCGCGCACATCCTTGCCGGCCTGCAGCGCATGGGCGGCGCGCATGCCCAAGGCGCGCGCGGCCTCCACCCGCACCGTCATGTCCACGATGTGCTTTTGCACCAGCTGGAAGCTGCCGATCGGGCGTCCGAACTGCTGGCGCTGCTTGGCATGGGCGATGGACAGGTCCAGCGCCGCCTGCGCGGCACCCACCGCCCCCATCGCGATGTTCACCCGCGCGGCGTCCAGCCCCTTCAAGGTGCCGGCCAGGGCCTGGCCCTCGGCACCGACCAGGTTCTCTTTCGGAATGCGCAGATCGCTGAAGCCCAGCTCGGCGGTGCCGGTGCAGCGCAGCACCATGGTGTCGAGCTTGCGCACGTCGTAGGGCGTCTCGCGGCGGTCGACCAGGAAGCACGACAGCTTGCCGTTGCACTCGGGGCTGAAGCTGCGGGCGATGATCATCGCCACCTCGGCGTTCTCGCCATTGGTGATCCACAGCTTGCGGCCATTGAGCACCCATTCGTCGCCCTGCAGATCAGCGCGCATCTGGATGCCCGCGATGTTGCTGCCCACGTTGGGCTCGGTGAGCCCCGAGCAGGTGCGCAGCTGGCCGCGCATCATCGGTGCCAGGTAGCGCTGCTTCTGCTCGGGCGTGCCGTGCTGGGCCAGGCGGTGGATGCTGCCATTGGTGATGTTCACCATCGTGCGCAGGCTGAGCCAGTGGTAGCCCAACTCTTCCATCATCACCGCCCAGGTCGGGTGATCGATGCCCTGGCCGCCTTCGGCCTCGGGCAGCGTGCCGCCCAGGAAGCCCAGCTCGGCCAGCTTGGGCATCAGCTCGAACGGAAAGCTGCGCGCCGCCTCGTGCCGCTGCACCAGCGGCACCACCTCGGCTTGCAGGAATCGGCGCACGTTGTCGCGCAGCAGCAGTTGGGTCTCGTCCAGGTCCAGGCTCATCGGGGTCTCCGGGTGAAGGGTGGTGGCGCCTGCGCCTGAATGGCCTCGGCGGCGTCATCGGTCAACAATTCGATGGGTCGCACTGTACTTCGAGATTTCGAATTGGTACAGTCCCATCGGCGCGTTCGACCCGAACACCGCCCACACACCCGACAAGGAGACATCCATGCAGCGTCGACACTTCTCCGCCCTCGCCGGGCTGCTGGCCCTGGCACCACGGGCATACGCCCAGTCTTGGCCCACGCGGCCCATCACCTGGGTGGTGCCGTTCCCGCCCGGCGGGGTCACCGACACCTCGGCGCGCACCATCGGCAAGCGGCTGGGCGAACTGCTGGGCCAGCAGGTGCTCATCGACAACCGGCCCGGTGCCGGCGGCTCCCTGGGCACGGAGCAGGTGGCGCGGGCGCAGCCCGACGGTCACACCTGGCTGTATGGCACCCAGGGCACCATGGCGGCCAACCTGGCGCTGTACAAGAACCTGAAGTACGACCCGCTGAAGGATTTCAGCCATGTGCACGGCATGCTGCTGTCGCCCACGGTGCTGGTGGTCGACAGCCGCCGGCCCTGGAAGAGCGTGGCCGAGCTGGTGCGCGACGCCAAGGCGCAGCCGGGCAAGTTCAACTACGGCTCGGCCGGCGCCGGCACCGGCACGCACCTGACCGCCGAGCTGTTCCAGACCGAGAGCGGCGCCAAGCTCACGCACGTGCCCTACAAGGGTTCGGCCGCCGCCATGCAGGACCTGCTGGGTGGCCGCATCGACGTGATGTTCGACTACGTGATGCCGCTGCTGCCGCACATCCAGTCCGGCAAGATGCGTGCGCTGGCCGTGATGCACAGCGACCGGCTGGACGCACTGGCCGACGTGCCGACGATCGTGCAGGCCGGCTTTCCGCAGGCTGTGTCGGCCAGCTGGTCCAGCATCGTCGTGCCGGCCGGCACGCCGGCGGCCGTGGTCAAGCGCATTGCCGATGCGGTGGCCACGGTGCTGGCCGACAAGGAGGTGATCGGCCCGTTCGTCACGGCAGGCAGCAAGCCCATGGCCGAGCTGCGCGACAAGGCCATGGCCGACTTCGTCGCGTCCGAGCAGAAGAAGTGGGCCGAGGTGGTGCGCGTCTCCGGGGCCACGCTGGGATGAGCCACACCCTGCCCTTCCTGGGGGCGTTGCAGCTGCCGCTGATCGCCGCGCCGATGCTGCGCGTCTCGGGCGTCGAGCTGGTGTCGGCCGCCTGCCGCGCCGGCTTCGTCGGCGCCTTTCCCACCCCCAACGCGCGCACGCTGGAGGAACTGGAGCGCTGGCTGCAGCGCCTGGACCGCGAGCGCGACGAGGCGCACGCCGCCGGCCGCCCTTTCGGCCCCTACTGCCCCAACCTGATCATGCGGCGCGATCCGGCGCAGCTGCGTGGCGCGATCGAGCGCTTCGCGGCCCACCGCACGCAGCTGGTCATCACC
>CAYPDO010000045.1:0-14936 GCA_964409495.1 uncultured Bordetella sp. | reverse complement strand
CGAGGACAAGGCGGCGCGGCAGGACTGGGTGCTGCGCGGCTTTCGCCAGTTCGATGCGCCGGTGTCCATCGTGGTCACGTATGACCGCGCCATCCACGGCAGCGACATCGCGCCCTTCGATTGCGGCGGCGTCGTCAACTGCCTGGTCAATGCCGCCTGGTCGCGCGGCCTGGGCTGCGTGATCAACAGCCAGGGCATCATGCAGTCGCCGGTGGTGCGCGCCGAGGCCGGCATCGCCGACGACCAGGTGATCCAGACCTGCGTGGCCATGGGCTGGCCCGACGACAGCTTTCCGGCCAATGCCGTGGTGTCGCAGCGCAAGTCGGTGGACGAGGCCGCGGTGTTTGTGGGCTTTGCGCCAGACCATTGACCCGCGCCGGCGCCGCCCGGGCGGCCCGGCACTGGCCCCTCACCGGCCCATCACCGGCCCATCACCGGCCCGAAGGTCTCGTAGCGCGTGCCGTTGAACCTTTGCGGCCGCACGCGTTCCACCGGCGCAAAGTCGTCGGCCGAGGTCTTCAGGTTCACGCCGGGGTACTGCATCGGCAAGGCGGTGTCGAGCGAGGCGGCCACCTTCATGATGTTCTCGCGCGTGAGGTTGTCGCCGGCCCGCTTCAGCACCTCCACCATCGCCTGGGCGATGACCTGGCCGCTCACATAGAGCATGTCGGTGGGGTCGGCGCTGGGGTTGTACTTCTTCATCCAGGCGGTGAAGGCCGCCACCTCGGGCGTGTTGGCCTGTTCCAGGTCGGCCGGGTCGCGCAGGTAGGTGCAGGTGATGATGCCCACCGAGTTCTCCAGCCCTGCGGGCTTGAGTGTGGACGACACCGCGCCCGACACGCTGGCCAGGTAGTGCGTGGGCTTCCAGCCCAGCTCGGGCAGCTTGCGGATGGCCTGGGCCGCGAACTTGGGCGTGGTGATGTTGAAGAAGGTGTCGGCGCCGGTGGCCTTCAGGCTCACCAGCTGGCTGTCCACCGTGGGGTCGGTCACTTCATAGCTCTGTTGGCCCACCACCATGGCCTTGGCCTTGTCGCCCAGACCGTCGAGAAAGCCTTTCAGGTAGTCCTTGCCGAAGTCGTCGTTCTGGTACAGCACGGCGATCCTGGCGCCCGGCTTGTTCTTCAGGATGTGCTCGGCATAGATGCCGCCCTCGGTGTAGTAGGACGGCACGATGCCCATGGTCCACGGGTAGTTCTTCGGATCGTTCCAGCGCGACGCGCCGCTGCTGACGAACAGCTGCGGCACCTTCTTCGCGTTCAGGTACTTCTGGATCGCCGCGTTCTGCGGTGTGCCCAGGGCGCCGCCGATGAACAGCACCTCCTCCTGCTCGACCAGCTTGCGCACCGCCTCCACGGTCTTGGCGGGGTTGTAGGCGTCGTCCATCGACAGCAGCCGGATCTTGCGGCCGTTGACGCCGCCCTCGTCATTGACCTTCTGGAACCACGCGGCAATGGCCTTGCCCTGCGCGCCATAGGCCGAGGCCGGGCCCGAGTAGGGAATGGTGTGGCCGATCCTGATCTCGGTGTCGCTGGCGCCGGGGTCGTACTTCTTCTGCGCCATCGAGGCCCCCGGCCACAGGGCCAGGGTGGCGGCTGCGGCCAGGGCCAGCAGGTGGGCGCGCTTGGTGGGCTGCATGGGGGCGTTCCAGTGGGATGACGAGGGCCCCATTGGGGGATCGGCATGCACCGCGTGTCTGTCACCGGCGTTCCGCCGGGCACTGGGGACAACCCGCACACGTGCCGCGTGGTGGCCAGGCCGTGCACATGGCCCGTTGGCAACGCGTGCTGTGCCGCAGCGCTGCCACCCGGGCTCAGCGCGCCTGGTTCAGCAGGCGGTGTCGCAGCTGATCGGCCACCACCGCCAGGATCAGCAGCAGGCCCAGGATCACCATCTGCATGTACGAGCCGATGTTGGCCAGGTTCATGCCGTTCTGCACCAGGCTGATGAACACCGCGCCGAACACCACGCTCTCCACCCGCGCCACGCCGCCGCGCAGGCTCACGCCGGCGATCACGCAGGCGGCGATCGACTCCAGCGCGATGCTGCCGCCCAGGTTGGCCTCGCCGCTGTCCACGCGCGCGGTCAGCAGCAGGCCGGCCAGCGCGGCCAGCGCCGAGCACAGCGTGTAGGCCAGCAGCAGCGTGCGGCGGATGGAGATGCCCGACAGCGCGGCCGCCTTGGCATTGCCGCCCACCGCCAGCAGGTGCGTGCCGGTGGCCGTGCGGTGCATGCCCACGATGGCGGCCACCACCACGGCTGCCGTGATCAGCACCGGCACCGGCACGCCGGCCACCCGGCCGAAGCCCAGCACCTCGCTGAACGCCGCGGGGATGCCCGACACCGGCACGCCGCCGGTGAGCGCCAGCGCCAGGCCCATGCCCACCGACTGCATGCCCACCGTGATGATGAAGGGCGACACGCCCGCCAGCGCGATGCCCAGGCCGTTGACAAGGCCCACCGCCACACCGGCCAGCAGGCCGGCGGCGCAGCCCAGCGCCAGCACGGTGGCGGCGCCGCCGGCGGCCACCTCCGGCGCGCTCATGACACTGGCCGACACCACCGAACTCAGGGCCACCACGGTGCCCACCGACAGGTCGAAGCCCCCGGTGGCCAGCGCCAGCATCTGCCCCATCGACACCAGGATCAGGTACACCGACTGGCGCAGCAGGTTGACCAGGTTCTGGCTGGTCAGGAACTGGTCGGACGAGAGCGTGAACGCCACCGTGGCCGCCACCAGCAGGAACGGCAGCACGCCGACGCGGATGAACACCTCGGCGGCCGCATGCCGCAGGCCTTGCGGTGCAGGGGCGGCCTGGGCCGGCGCCCCGGAGGGATGAAGCGTGGGGTTCATGCGGCAGCCTCCGTGCTGCGGGGAAAGAACAGGTTCAACACCCGGGTTTCGGTGATGGCGGGCGCCACCAGTTCGCCGGCCACCCGGCCGGCGCACATCACCAGCACGCGGTGCGCGAGGTTCAGCACCTCGGGCAGATCGGACGAGACCACCACCACCGCGGCGCCCTCCTCGCACAGCCGCTGGATCAGCCGGTACAGCGCGGCGCGCGTGCCCACATCCACGCCGACGGTGGGCTCGTCGAAGACGTACAGCCGCGCCGGGCGGGTCAGGCCCTTGGCGAACAGCACCTTCTGCTGGTTGCCGCCCGACAGCAGGCCCACCGGCCTGGCCAGGTTGCGCGGGGCCAGTTCCACCGCGCCGGCCGCCTGCTGGATGCGGGCATCGCGGTGCTGGCGCGGGCGGCTGCCGGCAGGGCTGGGCAGGGGCGCGCCCAGCATCGGCAGGGCGATGTTCTGTGCGCTGGCGAAGCCCAGCACCAGCCCCTCGGTCTTGCGGTCGGGCGGCAGGTAGGCCATGCCGCGCGCCAGCATGGCCGCGGGGCGGGTGCGCGTGGTGTCCTCGCCCAGGAACCGGATGCTGCCGGCGGTGACCGGCTCAAGGCCGAAGGCCGCACGAAACAGCGCCGACTTGCCCGATCCCACCAGGCCGGCCACGCCCAGCACCTCACCGGCGCGCACCGTCAGCGAGGCATCGTGCACGCCGCTGGCGGTGCACAGCTCGCGCATCTCCAGCACCACCTCGCCCGGCCGTGCGGCGATGGTGGGGTACAGGTGGTCCACGCTGCGGCCGATCATCATCTCCACCAGCGCCTCGTGCGTGGTGCCGCGCGCCGGCACGGTGGCGACCTTGCGGCCGTCGCGCAGCACCGTGATGCGGTCGGCCAGGGCGTCGATCTCCTGCATGCGGTGCGAGATGTAGACGATGCCCACGCCCTGCTGCTGCAGGCGCCGCACGATCTCGAACAGGCGCTGGGTTTCCTTGTCGGTGAGCGAGGCGGTGGGTTCGTCCAGGATGAACACCTGGGTGCGTGCGTGCAGGCCCTTGGCGATCTCCACCATCTGCTGCTCGGCGCGGCTGAGCGTGGCCACCGGGCGCCGGCAGTCGATGTCGAACTGCAGGTCGTCCAGCAGGGCGCGGCCGCGGCGCAGGGCCTGCTGCCGCGCCAGCAGGCCGAAGCGGCCGCGCGGCTCGTCGCCCAGGAACAGGTTCTCGGCCACGCTCAGCGTGGGCACCAGCGAGAACTCCTGGAACACCGCGCTGATGCCGGCACGCCGGGCATCGGCCACCGACGCGAAGGCCACCGGCTGGCCGTTCAGCACGATGCGCCCGGTGCTGGGCCGCGCGGCGCCGGCCAGCAGCGAGATCAGCGTGGACTTGCCGGCACCGTTCTCGCCGAACAGCACATGCACCTCGCCGCGCTCGAGCTCGAAATCCACCGCATCGAGCGCGCGCACGCCGGGATAGTGCTTGCCCAGGCCCTGGGTCGAGAGCAGCGTCATGGTGATCCTGGGCGCCTGGCTGCGGGGCTCACTTCACCTCGAACACCGGCTTGAAGCCGGCCGGGGGCAGGATGTCGTCGCTGCGCACCTTGCCGATGTTCTGGCCGTCGACGACGAAGATCTTGGGCCCGGCGTGGCGCACCACGTCCTTCTTCTCGAGCAGGCGCACGGCCTGGTCGACCGCGATGCGGCCCTGGATCACCATCGAGTCGGCGGGCGCGGCCAGGATGCGCCCCTTGACGATGCCCTCGTGCACGCCGGGGGTCATGTAGAACGACAGCAGCTTGACCTTGCCGTCGAGCTGGCGCGAGCGCAGGATGCCCACCGAGGCCTCGGCCGTGACGGCCGTGCCGGCCACGTAGGCCAGGTCGGGATGGGCCTGCAGCACGTCTTCCACCAGCTTGGCCTGGGCCTCCTTGCCGGTGTCGCCGTACTTGGGGTCGAGCACCACCACGGCGCTGCCCTTCACGGCGTCCATGAAGCCCTTGTGCGCGGCCTCCACCCAGCCGGCACCGGCCGGGCCCGGGAACCAGCCCACCTTCACCGCGGCCGAGCCCGCCGGGTGCTTGCGCGCCAGGTACTCGCCGGTGGCCTGGCCCATGGTGTAGAACGACACCAGCGACTTGGCGGCGATGTCGGGCGACGAGATGCCGTTGACCAGGTCGATCACCGGGATGCCCTTGGCCGACACGGCCTTGACCAGGTTGTTCAGGCCATCGCTGGAGATGGCGCCGATGACCACGGCCTGCGCGCCACGCGACACGCAGTCCTCGATCTGCGAGATCTGCTTGCTCAGGTTGGTGTAGCCGCCGGCCTCCACGATCTGGGCGTCCACGCCCAGGCGGCGCGCCTCGTCGACCACGCCGAAGTCCACGCCCAGCCAGTAGGCGTCCTTCATGTGCGGGAACGACACGCACAGCTTCCATTTCCTGGCGGCCTTGGCCAGGGGCGTGTACTCGATGTCGCTCTTGCTGCCCTGGGCCGCAAAGGGCGGCGTGGTGGCCTCGGCCTTGTACGGATACCAGGCGGCCTGCGCCGGCAGGCTGTTCAGCAGGGCGGCTGCGCCGAGCATCAGGCACGGCACGATTTTCTGGGGGGCGAGCGAAGTCATGGCACCTCCTGGGTGACTTCAGGTTGGGAAAGCGCAACGAGGGGGAAGACGGGAAACGCGGGCGGCGGCTATCGGTCCAGCGCGGCGCGCAGCTCTTGCAGCCGTGCACGCCTGTGCTGGCGTGCGCTCAGGGCCTCGGACAGGCTCACCTCGACAAAGCGTGCGCGGTGGCCGGGCTGGGCCTGGGCGATCAGGTCCATGTCGGCGCTGATCACCGTGCCGATCATGGCGTAGCCCCCGCCCGACACCGCATCGCGGTGCAGGATGATGGGCTCGGCGCCGCTGGGCACCTGGATCGAGCCATAGGGGTAGCCCGCGTCGACGATGTTCGACGGGTCAGAGCCGGCGCCGAAGGGCTGCTGGCGCTCGATGAACTGCAGGCGCTGCCCGCCCTTGTAGCGGTAGCCGATGCGGTCGGCCTCGGGTGCCACGGCCCAGCTGTCGCGGTAGAAGCCGGCCTTGCCCTGCGGCGCCAGGCGGTGGTCGTACAGGCCGCTGAGCACGCGCAGTTCCACCTGCTTGGACCATTGCGGCCACAGCGGCTGCGGCAGCGCGCGGCCCACCACCGGCGGCTGCGCGGGCTGGCCCACGGCCAGGCGGTCGCCGGCCACCAGCTTGCGCCCCTGGTGGCCGCCGAACGCACCCAGCGCGTAGGTGGAGCGGCTGCCCAGCACCGCCGGCACGTCCACCCCGCCGGCCACGCACAGGTAGATGCGCGCGCCCAGCGTCATGAACGAGAAGCCCAGGCGGTCGCCCTCGCGCGCCTGCAGCGCGGTGTAGGGCGGCACGGCCTGGCCGTTGAGCCGGGCCTCGGCCGTGGCGCCGGTGACGGCGAACACCAGGTCGCGCTCGAAGGCGATCTCGGGCGCCATCAGCGTGCACTCCAGCGCGGCGGCGCCCTCCTCGTTGCCGACGATCAGGTTGCCCAGCCGCAGCGAGCCCTGGTCGAGCGCGCCGGACAAGGGGATGCCCAGGTGGTAGTAGCCGGGGCGGCCGAGGTCCTGCACCGTGGTGGCCAGGCCGGGTTTGAGGATGTTGATCGCCATGTGAACCTCACGCGTCCAGGGCCTGCAGCACCGCGGCGTTGCTGGCCGCGGGATTCTTCAGGAACTCGCTGAGTGAAAAGCGCAGCGGGCGGATGCGCAGGTCAAAGCTGCCGGCCTCGACCCGGGCGCATTCCTGGTCGTACTGCTCACGCGTGATCGGCTTCCACTTGACGATGTCGCCGGGGCGGAAGAAGACCATCATGTCGCGCAGGTAGGGCAGCTTCTGTTCGGGGTCGAAGATGGGCGCCGGCGTGATGCCGAACATCTGGTAGCCGCCCGCGCCGCGCACCGAGTAGATGCACGAGAAGCAGCCGCCATGGCCCAGCGTGAGCCGCGGCGTGTCGGTGCGCGGGCGCAGGTACTTGGGCACCTCGATCTGCTGCGCCCGCTCGACCATCTGGAACAGGAAGGGCAGCCCCGCGACGAAGCCCACCATCGACACGAACCACGGCGCGCCGGCATGCGCGGCGATGAAGGCCTCCACCGACGGGTGCTGGTTGATGCGTGCCGCGTACTCCAGATCGGTGGCCGTGGGGTCCTGGTGCCGGTCGCGAAAGCGCATCTGCGTCTCCAGCGTCCAGGGGTCGCCATACAGCACCGGGATCTCGACGACACGCGTGTCCAGCACCATGTCGGCCGTGCCGAGCTGGGACTCGATCTCCTGCAGCACCGCCAGCAGCGTGTAGGCGGCGATGACATCGGGATCGAAACGCACCAGGAACGAGGCGTTGGCCGGGCAGATCTCGGTGATGCCGGGCACCGCGCGCTGGCGCAGCGCCGTGGTGATGGCCATGCCCTTGAAGAAGGCCGGCAGCGACATCTCGTCGGCGATCTCGACGAAGATGTGCTCGTCGCCACCGAAGGTGTAGCGGGCCGCGGGGAGCTGGATCATGGGCGTTCTCCTCAGGACGTGCTGGCGGTGGCGGCCTGCAGCCACTGCTCGATGAAGCCGGTGTGCACCTGCCCGTCGCGCACCTCGGGCAGGTCCAGCAGGCGCTGGTGCAGCGACGCGGTGGTGATCACGCCCTCGATGCGCAGCTCGTCCAGCGCACGCCGCAGGCGGGCCATGGCCGCAGCGCGTGAGTCGTCGTGCACCACCAGCTTGCCCAGCAGCGAGTCGTAGAAGGGCGGCACGTCCAGGCCGGTGAACAGCATCGAGTCGAAGCGCACGCCCGGCCCGCCGGGCACGCGCAAGTCGGTGATGCGGCCCAGCGAGGGCGCGAAGTTGCGCTCGGGGTTCTCGGCATTGATGCGCACCTCGATGGCCGCGCCGCGCAGCCGGATGTCTTCCTGCCGCAGCCGCAGCGGCACACCCAGCGCGATGCGCAGCATCTCCTTCACCAGGTCGAGACCGGTGATGAACTCGGTGACCGGATGCTCGACCTGGATGCGGGTGTTCATCTCGATGAAGAAGAACTCGCCGCTGTCGTCGTCGTACAGGTATTCCAGCGTGCCGGCGCCGCGGTAGCGCACCGATTCGGCCAGCGCCACGGCCGAGCGGCACAGTGCCTGGCGCGTGGCCTCGTCCAGCGCCGCCGAGGGGGCCTCTTCCCACACCTTCTGGCGCCGCCGCTGCAGCGAGCATTCGCGCTCGAAGCAGTGCACCACGCGCTGGCCGTCGCCGAGCACCTGCACCTCGATGTGGCGGGCGCGGCGGACAAAACGCTCCAGATAGACCGCGCCATTGCCGAAGGCGGCCTGCGCTTCGGCCTGGGCGGTGGTGATCACCTGGCGCAGCTGGTCTTCATGGTCGGCCACGCGGATGCCGCGGCCACCCCCGCCGGCCACCGCCTTGACCATCACCGGATAGCCGATCGCGCGGGCGACGCGCAGCGCCTCGTCGAGGTCGGCCACAGCGCCATCGCTGCCGGGCACGGTGGGCACCCCGGCACGCATGGCCGTCTGGCGGGCCACCGCCTTGTCGCCCATGGTGCGGATGGTGGCCGCGGTGGGGCCGACGAAGACGAGGCCCGCAGCCTCCACCGCGTCGGCGAAGTCGGCGCGCTCGGACAGGAAGCCGTAGCCCGGGTGCACGGCCCCGGCCCCGCTGCGCCGGGCGGCGTCCAGGATGGCATCGGTGCGCAGGTAGCTCTTGGCCGCGTGGGCTGGCCCGATGCAGACGGCCTGGTCGGCCATCTGCACGGCCAGGCTGCCGGCATCGGCCTCGCTGTGCACGGCCACCGTGCGCAGCCCCAGCTCGCGCGCGGCGCGGATGATGCGCACCGCGATCTCGCCCCGGTTGGCCACCAGCAGGGTGTCGAAAGGCCGGTTCATGGCCTGCGATCCGGGCGCGCTCATGCGGGCTGGATCCGTGCCAGCACCTGGCCGGCCTCGACCGTCTCGCCGTCGTCGACGTGGAAGGACAGCAGCGTGCCGCTGCACTCGGCGGCAATCTCGCTGAACTGCTTCATCACCTCGATCAGGCCCAGCACGTCGCCGGCCTGCACGGCGCGGCCTTCTTCGGCAAACAGGGCGGCACCGGGCGCCGGGCGGCGGTAGAAGGTGCCAGGTAGCGGGGACTGAACGTCTTGGATGTCCATTGCATGCCTCTGCGGGTGCGGTTGGGTCGATGGGGGCGGGAAATGGGGGGGCGGCCGCCGGGCTCAGCCGGCCCGCGCGAGCACATCGCGCATGGGCAGCACGCGGATGCCGGCGGCGTCGAGCGCGCGCCGCGTGGCGCGCAGCAGGTCCAGCGCGCCCGGCGTGTCGCTGTGGATGCACACCGAGTCGAACGCGATCGGCAGCACGGTGCCATCGACGGTCTGCACCGAACCCTCGGTGCAGGCCTGCAGCACCTTCTGCGCCACCTGCTCGGCGTCCAGCCGCCCGACATGCCGGGTGAAGACGATGGAGCCCGATGCGTCGTAGTCGCGGTCGGCAAAAAACTCGCGCATCACCGGGTGGCCGCGCTCGCGCGCCACGCGGCAGGTGATGGAGTTGCCCATGCAGTACAGCGGCAGCGTGGGCGAGGTGATCTGCAGCGCCTCCACCAGCGCGATCGACAGGGCCTCGTCGCTGGCCACGTGCATGTACAGCGCGCCATGCGGCTTGACGTGCTGCAGGTCGATGCCGGCCAGGCGCGTGAACTCGCGCAGCGCGCCCACCTGGTAGAGGATGTCGTTGAGGATCTCGGCCGTGGGCGCCTTGATCTGGCGGCGGCCGAAGCCCACCAGGTCACGGAAGCCCGGGTGGGCGCCCACGCCCACCCCGTGGTCCTTGGCGAAGGCCACCGTGCGCCGCATCAGCGTGGGATCGCCGGCGTGGAAGCCGGTGGCCACATTGGCTGAACTGATCAGCGGGATCAACTGCTCGTCCACGCCATCGCCGATGCGCCATGGGCCGAAGCCCTCGCCAAGATCGACGTTCAGGTCGATGCAGTCTTTCATGCGGTCCTCATCTCGGTTGCTGGAACAGCAGGTTATGAGTCCGGGCGCTGATCGAAAAGCAGTATTCTTTGAAAACGCAATATCTGAAAATCAGAACGAGAAGTGAAAGGCTGGCGAGAGAGGCCGGATCGCTTTTCTCGAAGAATTGCCAGGCGTGTGTCAGAGCTGGTATCTGAATTTCAGCTGATCTGTTATCGAAGGAACTGAAACCATGATGTCTTTGCGACAGCTCAAGTACTTTGTCGCGGCGGCGGAACAGGGCCGTGTGTCGGCCGCGGCGGTGCACCTGAACATCTCGCAGTCGGCGGTCACCACCAGCATCCGCGAGCTGGAAGAACTGCTGGGCCAGCAGCTGTTCGAGCGCCTGTCGCACGGCGTGGAACTCACCGATGCCGGCCGGCGCTTTCTCGGCCATGCCTATGCCGTGCTGAACGCCGCCGACGAGGCCATGCGCATGCCGCGTGAATCGACCAGCCTGTCGGGCCTGCTGTCGATCTCGGTCACCTACACGGTGATGGGCTACTTCCTGCCCCACCACCTGCACCGCTTCACCCAGCTGTTTCCGGGGGTCGAGGTGAAGGTGCAGGAGCTGGCGCGCGAGGCCATCGAGGAAGGCCTGATCACCGGCCGCACCGACCTGGGCGTGCTGCTCACCGGCAACGTGACCAACAGCGAGATCAGCCGCGAGACCTTCTTCGGCTCGGCGCGGCGGCTGTGGGTGGCGGCCAAGCATCCGCTGCTGGAGCGCACCGAGGTGTCGCTGGCGGATGTGGCCAGCGAGCCCTACATCATGCTGACCGTGGACGAGGCCTCGTACTCGGCCATGCGCTACTGGTCGCGCACGCCCTACCAGCCCACGATCCGCCTGCGCACTTCTTCGGTGGAGGCGGCGCGCAGCATGGTGGGCCACGGGCTGGGTGTGGCCATCCTGTCGGACATGGTGTACCGGCCCTGGTCGCTGGAGGGCCGACGCATCGAGACCATCACGCTGAAGGAGCCGATCCCGCCGATGGACATCGGCCTGGCCTGGAAGAAGGGCGTCGAGTTCACGCCCGCGATGAAGGCCTTTCGCGACTACTTCCGCCAGATCTATCTGGAACCCGGCGCGTCCGCGCGCAACAAGGCCTGACGCGCAGCCGCAGCGGCGTGTTCACCCGCCCGTGGTGCTGGCGGTGTGCGCGGACGGGCTGGCGGCGCCACCGGCTGCGACCACCGCAATGCCGCGGATCTGCCCTGCTTGCGCAGCGGCCTGTGGCCGCGGGTGGCGCTGCGGGTCGAAGCGGTGCAGCAGCTCGGCCTCGCGCGCGCGGGCCAGCGCCACGTTGGCCAGCTTCACATGGCCGTAGCCGCGCATGGCCAGCGGCACGGCGGCGATCTGCGCCGCCAGGGCCTGGTTGCGCGGGCTCAGGCCGGCCGCCAGCTCGGCCAGCCGGGCCTCGAACTGGGGGATCAGGGCGCGTTCCAGGCGGCGCTCGTCGGTGTGGCCGAACGGGTCCAGCGCCGTGCCGCGCAGCGCCCTGGCGCGGGCCAGCAGGCGCATCGCCGGCATCATCCAGGCGCCCAGCGTGAGCTTGCGCGGCGGCTGGCCGTCGCGGCCGCGCGCCAGCAGCGGCGGGGCCATGTGGAAGGCCAGGCGCAGATCGCCCTCGAACTGCTCGCGCAGGCGTCGGATGAAGCTGCCGTCGGTGTACAGCCGTGCCACCTCGTACTCGTCCTTGTAGCTCATCAGCCGGGCCAGGCTGCGCGCGGCGCTGCGGGCCAGCGGCAGCGTGGCATCGCCGCCCTGCGCCACCAGCGCCCGCTCGGCCTGGGCCACGCGCTGCACTGCGGCCGCGTAACGTTGCGCCCAGGCGTGGTTCTGCCAGGCCGTGAGCTGCGCGACGCCGCGCTGCAGCAGCTGCTCGAACGGGGCATCGGCCGCCACCCCCGCGGCGGGCGCCGCGCTGCCCTCGCGCAATGCCTGCAGACCGGCGGCATCGGCCGCGGCCAGGCGGCCCAGGGCCAGCGCCGCCAGGTTGGCCGGCACGGCCACGCCGTTCAGCTCGATGGCGCGGGTCAGGGCCGCCAGGCTCACCGGCACCAGGCCGCGCTGCCAGGCATAGCCCAGCGCCAGGATGTTGCTGGTGATGGTGTCGCCCAGAAACTCCTCGGCCAGGGCCTGGGCGTCGAAGGTCTCCACCTGGGCCGCGCCGGCCACATGGCGCAGCTTGGCCAGCAGATCGTCCACCCGCAGGCTGGCGTCGGGGTTGCGCAGCGCGTCGGCCACTGGCACCGGGTGCGTGTTGGCCAGGATGCGCGTGCGGCCATGGCGCACGGTCTGCAGCGCCTCGGGCGAGGCCGCCACCACCAGGTCGCAGGCCAGCACGGCATCGGCCTGCTGGGTGTCGATGCGCACCTGGTTCAGGCGCTCGGGCCGGTCGGCCAGGCGCACGAAGCTCAGCACCGCGCCGCCCTTTTGCGCAAAGCCCATGAAGTCGAGCACGCTGGCGCGCCAGCCTTGCAGGTGCGCGGCCATCGCGATCACCGCGCCCACGGTCACCACGCCGGTGCCGCCCACGCCGGTGACCAGCAGGTCGTAGGGCGCGTCCCAGCGGTGCGCTGCCGGCTGCGGCAGCGCGGCCACGCGCTGGTGCAGCGCGTCCAGCCCGCCTGCGTCCTTGCCCGCCAGCGCGCCCACCCGCTTGCGCGGCTGGCCACCGATGACGCTGACGACGCTGGGGCAGAAACCATCGGCGCAGCGGTAGTCCTTGTTGCAGCTGCTCTGGTCGATGCGGCGCTTGCGGCCCAGCGGGGTTTCGTGCGGCAGCACGGCCACGCAGTTGCTCTGCGCGGTGCAGTCGCCACAGCCCTCGCACACCGCCTCGTGGATGAACAGCCGCCGCGGCGGGTCGGCCAGCTCGCCCTTCTTGCGGCGGCGGCGCTTCTCGGCGGCGCAGGTCTGCTCATAGATCAGCACGGTGACGCCGGGCACCTCGCGCAGACGGCGCTGCACGGCGTCGAGTTCGCCACGGTCATGGAACTGGGTGCCGGCGGGAAAGCGGGCCTGCTGGCCGTCGTACTTGCCGATGTCGTCACTCACCACCACGACCTGCTTGACGCCCTCGCTCTCGACCTGGCGGGCGATCGCGTCGACGCTGATCTTCCCGTCCACCGGCTGGCCGCCGGTCATGGCCACGGCGTCGTTGAACAGGATCTTGTAGGTGATGTTGGCGCCCGCGGCCACGGCCTGGCGCACGGCGAGGTAGCCCGAGTGGTAGTAGGTGCCGTCGCCCAGGTTCTGGAAGATGTGCGGCGTGCGCGTGAAGTGCGCGTGCGAGACCCAGTCGACGCCCTCGCCGCCCATCTGGATCAGGCCCGCGGTGCTGCGATCCATCCAGTTGGCCATGAAGTGGCAGCCGATGCCGGCGCGCGCGGTGGAGCCCTCGGGCACCCGGGTGCTGGTGTTGTGCGGGCAGCCGGCGCAGAAGTAGGGCAGGCGCTTCACGCTGTCGGCGGCATTGCTCAGCAGGTCCGGCGGGGTGAAGTCGCGCACATGCTGCTCGATGTCGTCGAAGGCCGGCGTGCCGGCGCAGTGGGTGCGCAGCCAGTGCGCCACCAGCGCGATCAGCCGCGAGGGGCGCAGTTCGCCGAGCGCCGAGACCAGCGGCGCGCCCTGCCGGTCGTGCTTGCCGACGATCGCCGGGCGTGCCCCGGGCGGCGCGTTGTAGAACAGTGCGCGCAGCTGGGTTTCCACCACCGCGCCCTTCTCCTCCACCACCAGCAGTTCGCGCAGGCCCTGGGCAAAGGTCTGCAGACGCGTGGCCTCCACCGGAAAGGCCAGGCCCAGCTTCATCAGGCGCACGCCCGCAGTGGCCAGCATGGCGGGCGTGATGGCCAGGCGGCGCAGCACCTCCATCAGGTCGTGGTGGGCCTTGCCGCAGGTGACGATGCCCACCAGGGCGCCGGGGCTGGCGATCAGCTCGCGGTCGATGCTGAACACGCGGCTGAACGCGGCCACGGCGGCCAGCTTGTCGGCCATGCGCGATTCGATGCGCAGGCTGGGCAGGTCGGGCCAGCGGTAGTGCAGGCCGTCGGCGGGGGCCAGGTAGCCGGTGGCGGCGCCCACGGCGGCGCGCACGGCGGCCGGATCGGCCCAGGCCGCGGCGCGCTGCTGCAGCGGATCGAGATCGACGGTGCAGCCGCTTTCCACCACCTCGGACAAGGCCGCCAACCCCACCCAGGCGCCCGAGAAGCGCGACATGGCCCAGCCGTAGAGGCCGAACTCCAGCATCTCGCCCACATCGGCCGGCTGCAGCACCGGCATGCCCCAGGCCATGAAGGCCTGGTCGCTCTGGTGCGGCATCGACGACGAGACGCAGCCGTGGTCGTCGCCCGCCACCACCAGCACACCGCCTTGCGGCGAGGCGCCGAAGGCGTTGCCATGCTTGAGCGCATCGCCGGCGCGGTCCACACCCGGGCCCTTGCCGTACCACATGGCAAACACGCCGTCGGTGGTGCGCTCGGGGTCGCTTTCCACCCGCTGCGTGCCCAGCACCTGGGTGGCGGCCAGCTCTTCGTTGATGGCCGGCTGGAAGTGCAGACCGGCGTCCTGCCAGCGCGGACCGGCCTTCCACAGCGCCTGGTCCACCATGCCCAGCGGCGAGCCGCGGTAGCCGCTGATAAAGCCCTGCGTTGCCAGGCCGGCGCCGGCATCGGCCTGGCGCTGCATCCACATCAGCCGCACCAGGGCCTGGGTGCCGGTCAGGAACACCGTGCCGGCGCTGGCCCACAGGTTGTCGTCCAGGCGGTAATCCGGGCGCTGGATGGCGGGCGGAGCCGCGGCAACGGGTGCAGTGTTCATGGCGCGGAAGTTTCACCTTCCGGCCGCAGAACATGCTTCCTATTTGGGCTGCATCTGCGTCGTCTGGGAGATGGATGTTCTCCGCACAAACGAAAACAGGGGCCGAAGCCCCTGTTCACCAATGCTGCGGCGCGTCACGCCACGCGGAACACACCCACCAGCTGCGCCAGCTGGCCGGCCTGCTGCTTCAGGCTCTCGGC